>CAZEUK010000087.1:0-5729 GCA_964514535.1 uncultured Aquificales bacterium | reverse complement strand
TATTGATGGTGTTTTAAATAGTGTAGAAAGGGCTAATTATTACTATATAAAAGCATATTATACATTCTGGTTATTAAAATTTAGTTTAGGATATAAGAAAACAGACGACGCAGATAACTACGAAGAAGACACATATATGGCTTCTGTAAGTTTAAACTTCTAAATAAAAATTATCCTTTTCTTTCTTCCTCTTTATCCCTTAATAAAATTTTTATTGGGGATTTTTCAAAATCTAACAGGTATCGGAGATTGTTTTCTATAAATTTTAAATAACTGTCTTTGAATGCTTTACGGTCGTTAACGAAAAGTAGAAATGCAGGTGGTTTCCCTTCAAGTTGAGTTCCGTAATAAATTTTTGCAGGTTTACCTTGGTATGTAGGTGGTTGTCTAAGTTTTTGTATCTGTTGTAGAGCTTTATTTATTTGACTAGTTTTAACTCTTTTTAGGGATTGTCTATAAACTTCTTCAATTTCCTTTAAAAGTTTTTTTATTCCTTTTTTGTTTTTTGCTGAAGTTAGAATTATAGGTGCAAATGGTATAAAGTATAATTTTTCCCTTACTTGTTTTATAACTTTATCTATTTCTTCAGAATTAGGAGGTAATTTATCTATTTTGTTTATAACTATTATCGCAGGTTTAGTATATTTTTGAATTAAATGTGCTATTTTTGTGTCCTGTTCTGTAGCTCCTTGTTCTGCGTCTATTACCAAAACAACTACGTCCGCCTTTTTTAATGCTTCTAATGTTCTACCTACACTAAAAAATTCAACACCGTAATTTACCCTTGATTTTTTTCTTAACCCTGCAGTATCTAAAAACAAAAATTTATTTCCGTTCCACTCAACAATTGTATCTACCACATCTCTAGTTGTACCGGGTATATCCGACACAACAGCCCTTTCTTCTCCCACAATTGCATTAAATAATGAAGATTTTCCAGCGTTTGGTTTTCCTACCAGTGCAACTTTAATATAATCCTCTTTTTTCTTATCACTTTTTGATTTTTTCACATTTTTATCAATTTTATAGTCTGGTATATCTTCTACAACTTTATCCAATAAATCGCCTATACCTATTTTTTGTATAACTGACACAGGAAAAATATTATCAAAACCTAATTCATAAAACTCATAACTTAAATGTTCCATATTTGGATTATCTATTTTGTTAACTACAACGTAAACTGGCTTTTTTGTTTTGTGTAATAGATTTGCAATATCCTTATCTGCAGGAGTTAAACCTGTTTGTCCGTCAACAACGAAAATAAAAGCATCTGACTGTTCCAGTTCCTTTTCTATCTGTTTTCTTATATATGATGCAAATTTATCTTCATCTCCTTCCAAATAGCCGCCAGTATCAACTATTTCAAATGGAATTCCGTTCCATTCAGTTTGTGCTACAATCCTATCTCTAGTTATACCGGGAATATCTTCAACAATAGCTTTTCTCTTTCCTATTATTCTATTAAACAATGAAGATTTACCTACGTTAGGTCTTCCTACAATAGCTACTCTATACATTTTAAACATCTCCTTTTAAATTTATTTTGTTTGCTTTACAATTTTAGGGTTAATTAAACTCAATGGAGTTAATAAATGATTAATAAAAAAACATTAAGTTTAATACTATTACTTATTATAACCAGTTTTAGTTTTGCTAACATTAAAGGTTTACAATTTATATCAGATAAAAAGTCTGTCAATAAGGGAGAAAAAGTTTGTTTTACATTAAAAAACAATTCTAATAAAACGGTTGTTTTACCTAATTCTGCCCCTTGGGTTGTAATATCTTTGTCAGGAAAAAATAAAGGTAAAGTTGTTTTTGCCCCTGTTTCCACTCAAAGTTTACAGTACTTAAAGCCTAATTCTGAAAAAAAATGGTGTTGGGATTTAAAGGATTTTGAAAATGAGTATGTTCATTCAGGTAAATACAAGATAAGATTGACCGTATTCATAGATAAAAAGCCTGTATTTTTATCAACAACTATAGATGTAAAGGCCAAAATAGTTAGATTAAATCCTTAATGCTTCTCTCTTATTTTTACTCTTCTATTTTTCCTCAAGAATGTGAGATATGTGAAACTACTTTTTGCATAAAAAATCAAAATTATGTATGTGAAGACTGTTTAAGTTCAATATATAAAACTGATTTCGTTTACTGTCATAGTTGTGGGAAGATAACGGCTAACTGTCTAGATTGTAAAATGGAAAAGAAGTTTGACGATATAGGAGTGTTTACAAAAACAAACAAAACATTAACTACAATAATTGGTATTTACAAACTTAAATCTGTTAAAGCTTTGGCAAAAGATATAGCAGATTTAATCAAATACGATATAACCGATTTTGTAAAGAAAAATGAGATAAATCTAATAACATATGTTCCTCTTTCAAAAAAATTGTATAAAAAACGTGGATTTAATCATTTAAGGGAAATATTAATAAATATCTTTCCAAAAAGTATGGTTAGGGAAGTTTTAGTAAAAACTAAAGATACAAAACTTCAAATGGAGTTATCTAAGGAAGAAAGGGAAAAGAACTTAAAGAATGTATTTAAAGTTAAAAAATTTTCAGAGATAGAAGGGAAAAACATTTTAATATTTGATGATATTATGACAACAGGAAGCACTTTGCTGGAATGTTTAAAAGAGGTAAAAAAGGGAAAACCAAATAAAGTTTACGGTTATGTTATAGGAAGGTAAACTTAATTGATAAACTCTAAAAGCTGATTTATTTCCTTTTTACTTCCTAAAAATACAGGCGTTCTTTGATGAATATCTGTAGGTTTAATATCTAATATTCTATTTTTTCCGTCTGTTGCTAAACCTCCTGCCTGTTCAATTAGGAAAGCCATAGGTGAAGCTTCGTATAACAGTCTTAATTTTCCATTCTTATTCTTTTTATCTGCAGGATAACCAAATATTCCACCTTTTATTAATGTTCTGTGAACATCTGCAACCATAGAGCCTATATACCTAGATGTGTATCCTTCAGATTTTAAAGTGTTGATATAATCAATCAATTTTTCATTTGTCCACTTATGTGAGTTTGCTTCATTAATAGAATAGATTTTTCCCTTTTCAGGTAGTTTTATGTTTGGATGGGATAGTAAAAACATTCCAACAGATGGGTCATAGGTAAATCCATTTACCCCATTCCCTGTTGAAAGGATAAACATTGTAGATGAGCCGTAAACAACATAGCCTACAGCAACCTGTTTATAACCTTCCTGTAAAAAATTCTCTTCACCGTCTCCAATTCTTTTATGTATAGAAAATATAGTACCTATACTGACGTTAACATCTATATTTGATGAACCATCTAACGGGTCAAAAGCTATAACGTACTTACCGTCTTTACCTTCCTGTGGATATATAGGCTTGTCTAACTCTTCAGAAGCCAATCCGTAAAATTGACCACTTGATGATAGATACTCAATTAACACTTCATTTGAAAACTCATCAAGTTTTTGAACCTCCTCTCCCTGAACATTAGTTTTTCCTATTTTACCTAAAATATCAACTAATCCAGCCCTTCTAACATGTGAAGCAATAACTTTAACTGCATTTTCTATAGATACTAACGCTTGAGTTAATGAACCTGTAGCCTTTGGATGTTTGCTTTCTTCTTCTAATATAAACCTGTTTAAATCCATACCTAAATTACCCATAAATCCCCCCTACAATCTTAAATAACAAAAACTATCTTATCAAAATTAAATTGTCTAAAAAAATCTATTTTTGCTATATTTTAATAATCTTAATAAAAATATGGAGTAAACAGGATTGATTTGGTTTACAGAGTATTGGACAGATAATGTAGGTATAACATTCAAAGTTAAAGAAGTAAAAAAGATTAAATCTAAATATCAGGAAATAGCGGTTTTAGATACTTTAGAGTTTGGAAAAATGTTAGTTTTAGATGGATTGGTACAAACCACAGAAAAGGATGAATTTATTTATCACGAAATGATTTCCCATCCAGCCTTGTTTTTGGCTGAAAATCCAGAAAAAGTTTTAATCATAGGTGGTGGCGATGGCGGAACAGTAAGAGAAGTATTAAAACATCCTTCAGTTAAAGAAGTTCATCTCTGTGAAATAGATGAGGAAGTTATTTTTGTTGCAGAAAAGTATTTTCCGTCAATATCCTTTCAACTAAAAAATCCTAAAGTAAAGATATTTATAGAGGATGGAAATCAGTTTTTAGAGGAAAATAAAAACAGCTACGATGTAATAATTATGGATAACTCTGACCCGATAGGTGCTTCGGAAGTTTTATTTAAAGAAGAGTTTTACAAAAAAGTGAGAAATGCGTTAAAGGAAGATGGGATAATGGTAGCCCAAACTGAAAGTCCTATACTTCAAACGAAATATTTTCAAAACGCAGTGAAGGAGATAAAAAAAGTTTTCAGAAATGTAGGTGTTTATTTAGCGTTCATTCCTACATATCCATCAGGAATGTGGAGTTTTACGATTGCGTCTGAAAATGTGGATATATTCAATCTTAAAGATATAGATACTAAAGATTTAGACCTGAAGTATTTTAATAATGAAATATTTAAATCATTATATACCTTGCCAACGTTTGTTAAAAATCTAATTTAGTTTTTAAAACTTTTATCTTTTATCTTTTACAGGAGTTAATAATGAGAAAAATATTTAATCTTATTTATCTAATAATAAGTCTAGCTATACCAATAATTATTGGTCTGTTTATCAGATTTGACGATATAAGGTTCTGGGAAAAGTATAAAGACAAATTTTATTTAGATGATGGCAGACCAATATTAACTAGTATAGACGGTTATTACTTTGCTAGATATGGAAAGGAGTATAAAGAAGGTATATATAAAGCGGGAGAAACAGACCCATTAAGATTTGTTCCAGATAATATAAATAAATTAGATAATGAAAAATACGATATTAAAATTGAATATCCAGACCCTATTCCTTTAGAAAGTTGGATAGGTGGAATATTAAGCAAAATTACAAACTTACCTATAGAAAATATAGCCTTTTATTTAACTCCTATTTTATCTGTTTTAGTTGTAATACCGTTAGTTTTAATCTTTAGAAATATATTTAATCTTTACATTACAGGATATTTAGGAGCATTAACAACTGTTTTGTCCCTCACATATCTATCAAGAACTTCAGTTGCCAGATTTGATACAGACAGTCTAAATCTATTTTTTCCATTTATGATAGCTTTTTTTCTTTTAAAAGTACTAGATGAAAATAAAGAAAAATTAAAATATTTATATTCCTTCTTCGCAGGATTATTCTTATATCTATACTACTGGTGGTATGGGCATTCAGATTTAGTATTTATAATCTTTGCAGTATATATATTTGTTTTAATTGTATCTAAATTTAAAAATATCAACAAAACTGACCTAATATCTTTATTAATAATATTTTTACTAGCCAATCCTTTAGTTCTTTTTTATGGAATACAGCCTTTTATTGTAAAACTAATAAATCTTAGTATATACTCAACACCATCAGATAATCCTTATCCATCAGTCTATCAATCTATAGCCGAATTGTCAAAATATCCAATAAATAAGTTGGCAGATATTACTATAGGAAATATTGTTCTATTTTTTATAGGAATAAGTGGAAGTATATTTTTCTTTGTAAAAAACTGGAAAAGGGCATTACTCATCTTACCATTGTTTCTAATAGGCTTAATGGCCTTTAAAAACGGTCATAAATTTGTTATGTATCT
>CAZEUK010000086.1:0-5742 GCA_964514535.1 uncultured Aquificales bacterium | reverse complement strand
CGTTGGACAGTGTTGATGTTCCAATAATTTTTCATGGTGTGCGTGTGGTGCGTGGTCTGTGGCTATAAAATCAATTATTCCTGAGGCTAAAGCCCATCTTAAAGCCTCTATATCCTCATGTGTCCTTAAAGGTGGTGATACCTTAGCATTACAAGAAAAATCTAACCATTCCTCATCTGTAAGATATAGATGATGTGGAGTTACCTCTGCAGTAACATGTGCTCCTAAAGCCTTTGCCCAAACTATAGTTTCAACAGCCGTTTTTGTGGAAACGTGGCATATATGGACTGGCATACCTGTGTTTAAAGCTAAAATACAGTCTCTAGCTACCATTACGTCCTCTGCTTCAGGTGGTAAAGGTGGTAAACCTAAACTTGCTGATATTTCACCTTCATTAGCTACACCATCCTTTGATAAATTTAAATCTTCACAATGGTCTGCCACAAATGAACCTAGAGAACCTGCATACTCCATTGCAACTCTCATTATGTGAGAATTTTCAACTGGAGAGCCGTCATCTGTAAAGTAAACCGCCCCTGCGTCTTTAAGTAAAGCCATCTCAGTTAATTCTTTTCCCTTCCTTCCTTTAGTTATAGCCGCTGCCGGTAATACTCTACATAATCCAACTTCTTCTCCTTTCTCTATAACATATCTTATTAAAGATGGCTCATCTAAAGCCGGTTGTGTATTTGGCATACATACGACTGTTGTGTATCCACCTGCAACCGCCGCAAGTGAACCTGTGTATATATCCTCTTTATAAGTTTGTCCCGGGTCTCTAAAGTGGACATGTATATCAACAAATGAAGGAGATACTATACAGTCTGTTGCATCAATCAGTTTTGCTGAAGGAAAAGGTTTTATGTCTTCCTCTATTTTAGTTATCTTTCCATTTTCTATTAAAATATCTAAACTTTTCTTTGTGTTCGTTGTAGGGTCTACTACAAAACCATTTTTTATTAAAACAATATCCAAATTTACTAAACCTCCTTTCAGTAAAAATAAAAAGTCTAATACAATTCATTATAATTTGATTAAAACATAAGACAACGGTTTACTAAAACTTTACTATTTCGTAGTAAAATTATTCTAAATTTAGATTTGGGGGTTTTTATGGACTTAAAGATTAAAGGTAGAGAGCTAAAATTATTAATTACAGAAGACGATATAAAAAGAAAGGTTAAAGAACTTGCAGATAGTATAAAGAGAGAGTTTAAAGATGAAGATATACTCGCAGTTGGAATACTGAAAGGTTCTTTTATATTCTTTGCAGATTTAGTTAGAGAATTAGGGCAGAATGTAAAGGTAGATTTTATTGTTGTTTCATCTTACTTTGACGGTATGGAAAGTAGTCAAAATATTATTTTTAAAAAAGATTTAAGTGTGGATATAAGAGATAAAACAGTTTTATTGGTAGATGATATTATTGATACAGGTAGAACATTAAAGGAAATTGTTAATACTTTAAAAGAGAGAAATCCAAAGAATATAAAAACTTGTGTATTATTGGACAAAAAGGAAAGAAGGGAAGTTGATTATAATGCCGATTTTGTAGGTTTTGAAATACCTGATAAATTTGTTGTTGGATACGGTCTAGACTGGGCAGAGGAAGGAAGAACGTTAAAAAATATTTATTATGTTGTGTAAATATTAAATTAAATAATTGTAGGTGGTGAAAATGCCATACAGACTTTATCAGGAAGAAAAACAGAAAGCCGTAAATGTTTTAAATGATATTAAAGTTAAACTGTATCAGAAAGGTTGGTTTCCTGCCACAAGTGGAAATTTGAGCTACAAGCTACATGAAAACCCTTTGTACTTTGCGATAACAAGTAGTGGTAAGGATAAAGGTAGTGTAACACACGAAGATGTAATATTTGTTGATGAGAACGCAAAACCTATTGAGAAGACTAGATTAAAACCATCTGCCGAAACAAAGATACACTCCCAAATATATCAAAAGACAGACGCAGGTATGGTTATACATATACATACTGTAAATAATAACTTTATTTCGGAGATATACTTTAAATACGGTTATGTCCCTATAAAAAACCTAGAGATGATAAAAGCGTTAGATATATGGAAGGAAGATGCCTTCATAAAAATTCCAATTGTGGAAAATTGGTTTGATTTAGATAAACTGGCTTTAGAGTGTGGTAAAGCTATAAATCCAGATGTTCCCGCAATACTTATAAGAAATCACGGTATATACAGTTGGGGTAAAAATGAGTTTGAAGCAAAGAGACATATAGAGGCTTTTGAATTTATGTTTAATTATATGAAAGACCTTATTTTGTTCAGAAGAGAATTGTTATGGCTAGAAAATTTAAAAGAATAAATAAAAATACAGATTTAAGACCAACATCAAGTAAGGTAAAACTTGCTTTATTTAATATCCTTTACGATATACATGATACAAAATTTTTAGACCTTTTCGCAGGGACAGGAGCTATAGGCTTTGAAGCATTGAAAAGGGGTGCGAAGGAAGTTGTTTTTGTTGAAAAGAATAGGAAAAGGGCTTCTGATATAAAAAAAACAGTATCCAAACATTTTTCCAATTTTAAAGTTTATTCTGAAGATAGTCTAAGATTTCTAAAAAACAATAAAGAAAAGTTTGATATTATCTTTGCAGACCCACCTTACAATTATAAAGATTACGATAAGCTCATAGAATTATCCTTAAAAAATTTAGAAAACAATGGAATTTTTATTTTAGAACATAGGTTTGATAAAGATTTTAAAGGTGATAGAAAGGAAAAGTATGGAGATACAGTTTTAACTTTTTTTATAAACAATTAAATCCAGTAAGGATTTAGCTTTCCTTTAAGCCAATCCCACAAAATCTTTTTTGCCGTCCTGTCTAAATCTATCTCTCCACCTGCCAATTTATAATTTAATTTATCCCCTATTTCTTTTAAAACTTGATAACTATCTTTACCCTCTGTTTCTACGCCATAAGTTGTTTTTAAAACATCAGGTTTAACATTTAAAATTTTATCCAAAAATTTAATAGTTGCTTCAATCGGATATTCTAATTTTTCAGGTAAGTATGAACCTTTTAATATTAAGTCTTCATCTGTTTCCAATGTTATTATTCCCGGAGTATCAATTAAAAAAACATTAGGATACATCTTTACTAACTGTTTTCCCCTTGTCATACCCGGTTTAGGTGATACTGTAGATACTTTCCTCCTTTTTAAACTGTTTATTAAAGAAGACTTACCAACATTTGGATAACCAACAACACCTATTTTAAATATCTTTCTTTCCTTTGAAAAATTTTTTAATAATCTATTTAGTTCTCTCTCGCCAATTTTTTTACTTGCAGAGTATAGAATTGTAGGAAATTCCTTTGAAAGCTCTTTTTTAACTTTTTCTGCAAAATCCTTTGGTATTAAATCAACCTTATTAACTATAAAATACAATTTTTTATTCTGCTTTTTTACAGTATCTTCAATAAATTTATTTCTTGTTTCAAAAGGTATTCTTCCATCTAAAACGTTGAATATAACATTAGCTTCAGAAAGTATTTGTTTAACAATACTTTTTTCCCTTAACCATTCCCTAGCTTTTGCCATTATAAAACCTATAAGTTATAAATATTTTGTGCTGTTATTATAAAATATAAATTATTTTAAAGTTTTGGCGGAGAAAGTTAATGAAGAATATAGCAAAAATTTTATTTATCGCTTATACATTAGCCATAATCATCCTTTCATTCTTACCATCAAATCCAACTGTGGCAGGAAGTGACAAATTAACCCATTACTTTGCATATTTAGTATGGGCTGTTTTTTATAGATATGCATTTAACGCAGGCTATTGGAACATATTCTTTTCATCTATACTATTAGGTGGATTTGTAGAGATAGTCCAATATTTTTTGCCTTACAGGTCAGGGGAATACGGAGATTTAGTAGCTGATATTTTTGGTTCATTATCAGGTATGTTCTTATACTTTTTTAGTGAGTACGGAATTAAAGTTAAAAAGTATGGAAGTAAAATTTAAATAGTTAGTATTAGCTAATTATATAGAAAATACATTAATATAAATTTAATTTTTAAATTTCAAGGGAGGATTTAAAAATGGACACAGCAACACTTTTTTTAGGAATAATAGCATTATGTATGATGGTTATAGCTGGGGGAATGTTAGTTGTTTCAATTGTTGCATTACTTGCTTTAAAACAGGTAATACAGCTTTTAATTAAGGTTAATGCCGATTATAAAGCACTTTCTCCAAAGGTTTACAGAATTTTAGAAAATTTAGAGTATTCAACATCTGTATTCGGTTTACTTTCATTAATAAGTGGAAGAAGAAAAAAATAGAGGGAGTAAAAAGAAATGAGAAAGTTTGCTTTAGTTTTTGTTAGTGGTGTTGTTGTTGGCACCATTTCCACTTTTATTTTGGAGAGAAAAAAGGAAAAAATTTTAAAAAAAATTAATAATCTTGAGGAAAAACTAAAGTTTTTAAATCTAAGGAATAATCTTAAGATTGAGATAAAAAATATTTTGGAAAAATTAAAAATTTCATTAAATGATGATAAAAATCTTACAGAAGTTGAAAGGGATATGATATTAAAGGAAGTTAAGAAAAAAATTAAAGAAATTGAGGAGTTCAATCTATGACAGACAAAATAGAATATTTAAAAAAGGCTCTAGAAAAAGACCCTAACAATCCTTTAGGTTTGTACGGTTTAGCAATGGAATATATAAAACTAGGCAATTATGAGGAAGCTTTAGTTTATTTAGAAAAATATTTATCTACCAACGATGACCAAGGTTCAGGTTATAGGGCTTTGGCACAGTGTTATAGGGAATTGGGAAGAATAGAGGATGCTATAAAAGCCTATGAGAAAGGTATTGAACAGGCAGATAAGTATAAACACGCCTCAATGAAAAGAGAATTTAAACAGGAGATAGAGATACTTAAAAATCAGTTAAAAAATGCTTAATATTTTAATGTAAATTTAAAAATAATTTAGAGTAATCTTATATGAGGATTAAAATAAGGAATTTTGTACAGATAAAGAATGCTGACATAGAAATAAAACCATTAACGATATTTGTAGGTAAAAATAGCACAAATAAAAGCTATGTGGCACATCTAATATACGAAGGTCAAAAAAAATTAAAAGATAGGATTTTTAGGTATCTATATAGCTATTTATTTGATAATCTTTTAAATGATAATTTAGAACATACAAAAGAGTTAAAACTTGATATAGATAAAAAATTTACAAATTACCACTTTACAGAAGAAGATTTAAAAGAAATTTTTAATTCTAAAATAGATTTAGATAAAGATTTTAATATAGAGATATATTTTGGAGATATAAAACCAATTTCTCTGGATATTTCAGAAGATGAAGAATGGCAAATTATAAGAGATATTTTTCAAAGGATTAAAGAAACAAATACAAGTTTAGAAGAAATAAATGAAATTAAAGATTTTATTTTAAAAAATTTCTTTTTTGAGACACTTTTTCCAAAAAGAATTTTAAACTTTTATCCTATATATCTTCCCTCATCAAGAAGTGGATTTATATTAGGTTTTGATAAGTTTATAAAAAGCATAATTACTTCTGATAAACCAACTTCTTCATTTTTAACGAAACCAGTTATAGAATTCTTAGAAAGGTTATATATAGCTAGAACCAAAGAAAAAGAAAAATTAAAGAAAAAACAGAAAAAACTTGAAGAGTTTATTAATGAAAAATTAATAAAAGGAAAAATTGT
>CAZEUK010000085.1:0-5746 GCA_964514535.1 uncultured Aquificales bacterium | reverse complement strand
AGAGGCTTTAGAATACGAAAAGTTTGTCTGCTACTAATATGTCTAACTCTTCAGGTGGTAATTCGTGGAAGTTTAGATAACTATAAATTTTATCTTCCTTACCTGCTATTTTTTTGTTCATTATATCAAAGTATTCCTCAACTGTAGGTAATCTTCCAAGTAAAGCAGCCATTGCACCTATTTCAGCAGAACCGAGGTAAACTTTCGCACCTTTACCCATTCTGTTGTCAAAGTTTCTTGTAGATGTGGATACTACGTTAGCGTAATCTTTAACTCTAGCCTGATTACCCATACATAAAGAACAACCGGGTACTTCTGTTCTAGCTCCAACTTTTCCGAATATGTTGTAATAACCTTCTTCTATTAATTTTCTCTCATCCATTTTAGTTGGTGGTACTATCCATAATCTTGTTGGTATTTGGCTTTCACCTCTTAATATCTCTCCTGCCGCTCTAAAGTGTCCTATATTTGTCATACATGAACCTATAAATACCTCATCTATCTCTTTAGGTCTTCTTTCGTCTGCTAAAATTTCAGATAAAGTTGCCACATCGTCAGGGTCGTTAGGACAAGCTAAAATTGGCTCTTTTATTTCGTTTAAGTCTATTTCTAACACTGCCGCATATTCTGCATTTTCATCAGGTTCTATTAACTCTGGGTTATCTAACCAAGCTTTCATTTTGTCTATTCTTCTCTGTAATGTTCTAGCATCTTGATAACCTGCCTCAATCATCTTTTCTAATAAAGCTATATTAGATTGGATAAACTCTATAATAGGTTCTTTATTTAATCTGAATGTACAAGCTGCCGCACTTCTCTCTGCTGAAGCGTCGGTAAACTCAAAAGCCTGTTCAACTTTTAAGTTAGGTAATCCTTCTATCTCTAGAATTCTACCTGCAAATACATTTTTCTTTCCTTTTTTCTCAACTGTTAACAATCCTTCTTTTATTGCAAAGTATGGAATTGCGTTAACTAAATCTCTTATAGTAATTCCCGGTTGGATTTCCCCTTTAAATCTTACAAGGACACTTTCAGGCATATTTAAAGGCATAGTTCCTGTTACTGCTGCAAATGCAACTAAACCTGAACCTGCAGGGAATGATATACCCATTGGAAATCTTGTATGACTGTCTCCACCTGTTCCAACTGAGTAAGGTAATATCATTCTGTTTAACCAAGAGTGTATAACACCATCTCCCGGTCTTAAAGATACTCCACCTCTCTTGATTATAAATTGAGGTAATGTTTTTTGTAGTTGTATATCTGCAGGTTTTGGATATGCTGCAGTATGACAGAAAGACTGCATTACCAAATCTGCACCAAAAGACAGAGCTGCCAACTCTTTTATCTCATCTCTAGTCATAGCCCCTGTTGTATCCTGTGAACCTACCGTATCAACTGTCGGTTCTACATACATTCCCGGTCTAACACCTTCCATTCCACAAGCTCTTCCAACGAGCTTTTGAGCCATTGTATAGCCAACTCCTTCTTTATCTGCAGGCTGTTCAGGTTTAATGAAGAAATCTTCTTGAGGTAATCCTAAAACTTCTCTAGCCTTTTTAGTTAGATTTCTTCCTATTATTAATGGAATTCTACCACCTGCTCTAACTTCATCTGGTAGAGTGTTTGGACTTAATTTAAATGTTGATACAACCTCACCATTTTTAACGATTTTTCCTTCGTAAGGATATACTTCTATAACATCTCCAGTCTCTAATTTTTCAACATCTGCAATTATAGGTAATCCACCTGAATCTTCCCAAGTATTAAAGAATATAGGTGCAATTATTCCAGCTATTACAACTCCGCCCCTTCTCTTGTTTGGAACGTAAGGTATATCTTCTCCTATCCACCACATTAAAGAGTTTGTAGCAGATTTTCTGGAAGAACCTGTCCCTAAAACATCAGATACAAAAGCTACTGGATGTCCTTTTTTCTTTAACTCTTGTATTTTTTCTATTGCTCCCGGAAATCTATTCTTTAACATAGATAACGCATGTAAAGGAATATCACTTCTTGTTGAAGCTTCAGTTGCAGGTGATAAATCGTCAGTGTTTACTTCACCGGGAACTTTAAACACTGTTAAAGTTAATTTTTCAGGTAATTCAGGTTTTTTGAAGAACCATTCTGCATTTGCCCAGCTTTCTAAAACTTCTTGAGCGTATTTATTTCCATTCTTAGCTAAATCAACTACATCGTTAAAGTAATCGTAAACTAGTAGTATATCTTTTAACGCCTCTGCCGCCTTTTTTCTTATATTTTCATCTTTATGCTCTAATGCTTTTATTAAAGGCTCTACATTATAACCACCTAACATAGTTCCTAATATTTCAACTGCGTGTTCAGGAGATATTGCAGGTGAAAACGCTTTTCCTTCTATAATATCATTTAAAAACTTAGCCTTTACAAATGCCGCGTCGTCAACTCCGGGAGGAACTCTGTTTAAGAACAAATCCATTAAGTACTCTTCTTCGACTATAGGTATCTGCTGAAGAAGTTTTATTAATTCTTCAACCTGTTTAGCATTTAAAGGTAATGGAGGAATTCCTAACTTTGCCCTTTCTTCCACATGTTTTCTGTACTCTTCTAAAAAGCTCATACTTAACACCCCTTTAAACTAGTTTTAAATTTTGGACTAATTATTATATAGCAAAGGATAAAAAATAAAACAGTGTTTTATTTCAGATTTTTAAAAATTTTCCCAATAGAAAATTGGTATAACTTTTGCTTTTTCCAATACAAAAATTCTTTAAAGGTGGTTAGAGATGGAGGGAATAACTGCACAATGTCCTTACTGTGGTGTAGGTTGTGGATTAAAAATAGTAAAGGATAAAAAGGGTAGATTTAAGATTAAAGGAGATGAAAATCATCCTGCTACGAAAGGGGATTTATGTCTCAAACCAATTCCGCTACCTAAAGTGATGGATATAGGTAGAGTGCCTTATCCACTTTACAGAAAAAATAAAAAGGAAGAATTCAGGGAAATATCTTGGGAGGAGGCTATAAAAATAATAGCTGAAAAATTAAAAGAAAATAAGCCAAATGAAAACTATTTTTATATATCTGGACAGTTAACAACAGAGGACAGTTATGTAATAAACAAATTTGTAAAGGGGTTTATAAAAACAAATAATATAGATGCTAACTCAAGGTTATGTATGGCTTCTGCAGTTATGGGATATAAACTGGCTTTCGGTTCAGATGGTCCACCGGGAAGTTATGATGATATAGATGATGCAGACGGATTTGTATTCGCAGGCTCAAATGCGGCTTGGACGCATCCCGTCCTGTTTAAAAGAGTTTTAAACAGAAAAAGAAAACATAAGGATACGATAATCATAACTATAGACCCTGTAAAAACGGAAACGGCAAAAAAATCTGACATATGGATACCTATAAAACCGGGTACAGATACAGTTCTATTTAACAGTGTTTTATACCTTTTAGTTAAGTATAAATGGATAGATTATGAGTTTATTATTAATCATACTGATAACTTTCTTGAGGCAATTAAGGAAGCTGAAAAATATCCACCTGAAGTTGCATCTAAAATATGTGAGATTGATGAAAAGTATATATATAAACTTGCAGAGGTGTACGGATTAAAGAAAAAAGTTATATCCTTTTGGACAATGGGGTTAAACCAGTCAACAAATGGAACAATGAAAAATTTAGCTTTAATAAATATCCATCTGGCAACTGGAAGAATAAATGAAAAAGGTTGTCCTTTCTCTCTAACAGGTCAGCCAAATGCGATGGGTGGAAGGGAAGTAGGTTATCTTGTTAACGGTTTACCCGGTTATAGAGATGTTAGAAATGAAGAAGACAGGAGATTTATGGAGAAATTCTGGGGAGTTGAGGAAGGAAGTATTCAGCCAAAACCGGGATTAACGATAGTTGAAGCGGTGGACAAAATGATTTCTGGGGAGATTAAACTGTTTTGGAATGTTTGTACAAATCCAGCAGTAACCATGCCTAATCTTAACAAGTTTTGGAAGGCTTTAAAAAACTGTTTTGTCATAGTCCAAGATGCGTATTTAAACGATATGGTTGATTTTGCCAATCTAGTCTTACCTGCTACACAGTGGGGTGAAAAGGAAGGGGTAATGACTTCATCTGACAGGACAATCACACATAATAAACCATTTAAAGAACCACCTAAAAACGCAAAAGATGATTGGAAAATATTCTGTGAAGTGGCGAAGGAGTTAGGATTTGGTGATAAGTTTAATTATAAAAACTCTAGAGAAATATTTGACGAGTATAAGAAAACAACAAAAGGTAGATTGTGTGATATATCTAATTTTGAGTATGAAGATTTACCTAAAAGATGGGGTGATAAATGGCTATACAAAGACAAAAAATTCCCTACACCTTCAGGTAGGGCAAAGTTTAATCCTGCAAAGTATGAATTACCTACAGACAAATTGGAGTATCCTTTTAACTTTGTTTTAACTACAGGTAGAACAAAGAAACAATGGCATACAATGACAAGGACGGGAAAATCCTTTGAATTGGTTAGAGGTGAGGAAGAGCCTTTTATTCTTTTAAATGAAGAGGACGCTTATGAAATGGGAATTTTAGACGGAGATTACATAAATATTAAATCTAAAAGAGGACAGATATACATAAAGGTAAGAATTGGAGAGATAAAAAGGGGAGTTGTCTTTGCACCGTTTGGATATGGATTGATGTACCACTTCCCACCAAACATAGTTGTTTCAGACGGAATTGACCCAATATCTAAAGAACCAGACTTAAAGTTTTCTGCTGTTTATATTAAATCAAAACGTAAACCTGTAAGAAGATTGTTAGACGAGGAGGCCTATATTGTCCAAAACTTTATAGGTTCTTTAAAAAGAGTTGATTTACACAGATTTATTTACAACTTCTACCAAAATCTTTTAAAGGAAAATCCTAAGTTCGCTAAATTTATCAATGATGAAAATATAGGAAGTTTTATAAAAGAAGATATTACATTATACGAAAATGTTATCAATCCAGAGAAGGTAAAAGATATTTTAGACAGAAGAGCAGAGATATTCTTTGAGAATAATATCTATCCTGAAGATTACAAAATTTATATGGAAGTATTTCTAAAAACTTTGAAAGGAACGAGGAAAGTTAGTTATATAGAGTTTGAGGCTTGGAAAGGTGTTTTAGAGTATATTTTAAGCTTACTGAGAATTAAAACAGATAAGTTATACGAAAAGAAAAAATTAAAAGCATAAACTCTTTTTCTTTTTATCCTATTTTTAATAAATCTCTTATTTCGTCTTCCAACTGCCTACATCTTGGACAGATTGTTGTATCTCCTTTGTATGAGAAAGGCATTAAACATTCTTCACACTGTATCATAATATGTTCTGCAAGTATTTTTTTACCGTCAACAAAATCTTTTAAGTTTAGTTTTTCCGTTAGGTGTAAACAGTCTTCAGGACATACTTCATGACAAACTCTACATTTTACACATAAAGAAGGTTCAAACTGTATCTTTAATCCATTTTCTATTCCCTTTAAAGCCCCTGTAGGACAGACTTTATAACATACAGAACAGTTTGTACATTTTTCAAACTCTATCCATTTATCAGATGTAAAACTAATCTTATCAACTTCAACATACTTATCACTTAAATCTATATCTTTTTCCTTTAAAGCTTCAATTATGTTTAATCTCTTATCAGGTAAAACTTTCTCTTCAACTATATTTTTAACACTGTCTTCCTCTTTTTTATTATCTTCAATA
>CAZEUK010000084.1:3640-5768 GCA_964514535.1 uncultured Aquificales bacterium | reverse complement strand
ATTTAGTTTTGCGTAAACTGTCATTGAAGATATTAAACCAATATTTTGACCCTCTGGAGTTTCTATAGGACAAACTCTACCGTAATGTGTAGGGTGAACGTCCCTTATTTCAAATTTTGCACTGTCTCTAGTTAATCCACCGGGTCCCAGTGCTGATAATCTTCTTTTGTGTGTTAACTCTGCAAGTGGGTTAGCCTGATCCATAAACTGTGCTAACTGTCCACCTTTCAAAAATTCAACTATAGAACCGGTCATATATCTTGGATTAATTATATCTGTTACCTTTAGGTTAGGGTCATCCACATCAACTGTTGCCACCCTATCCTTAAATGCCTTTTGCATTCTAACAATACCAAGCCTTGACTGGTTCTCCAGTAGTTCTCCAACAGGTCTAACTCTTCTATTTCCTAAATGGGCTATATCATCAACATCCCTTTTACCTAATCTTAACTCTAAAAGATATTTAACTATAGCTATAACATCAGGGAGTAATATAAATCTAGCTTCATCGTCTAAATACTGTCTAACTTTTATCTCTGTGAATTTTATATTTTTTAATTTTTCTATTACTTCCTTGTCAATTTTTGTTCCAGCTTTTAATAGTTGCCCATTTATCTCCACATCCTCATCTAAAGCTAAAGGTGGATATTTTTCCAATAAATCATCTAAGTCTAACGGTTTAATACTTTTTGGTATGTCGTAAACTTTAGCGTTTATCTTTATTCTACCAACTCTGGATAAATCGTATCTCTGTGGGTCGTAGAATATATACTCAAATAGTTCATTAGCCCTTTTTAAAAAGGCTTTAGGGTCTATTACCGCTGTATCTGTAGGTCTCATTTTTCTATATATGTCAACCCTAGCGGCATCTTGGAAGGTAAATGATGCATTTATCTGTGGTTCATCTTTCTTTAGGGTTTCTACAATAATATCTCCATACAGAGATTTATTTGTAGTCATTAAAGAAACTGCAGTTATTTCCTCTATATCAATTCTATCGTCCTGAAGATATTTATCTAAATTTTCAGGTTCAACGTATACCTCGTGTCTTATTTTTATTAGATGACCTCTTTCATCTGTTTCGTCCTTTGTATAAGTTAAAAATATTTCATAGTTTTGTAATTGTTCTGCTAATTCCTCGTAGGAGTATAATAACCCTTCATCTACATCCTTAAACTCATCTCCAACTTTAACAAATCTTTTAACATTGCCGTAAAATGCTTTTAAAATCTTATAAGCTGTATCTAAACCAAAGGCTCTTAATATAGTAGTTCCTAAAACTTTTCTTCTATCTATTTTTGCATAGAAAACATCTACGTTAGTTGCATATTCAACCTCAAGTCTTGAACCTTTTTCAGGTATAACCGAACCTTTATATATAATTCTAGTTAAAATATCCTTAGTTTTGTCTTCCTTAGCTTCAAAGAAAATTCCTGAAGACCTAATTAACTGGGATACAACAACTCTAGTTGTTCCATTTATAATAAAGAATGCTTTATCTGTAAGTAATGGAATATCTCCAAAGTAAACCTTCTGTTTTTTTCTTCTCTTTTCTTTTACTTCACCTGTTTCAGGGTCAATCTCATTTATAACAAGTTCAAGTAAAACCCTTAAAGGTGCACTGTATGTTAGTCCTTTATATTCACATTCCTCTACAGTATGTTTTTCTTTATATATTAACTCACCTCCACAGTGTGGACATGGAACATTTGGACCACCTACAACATCGTCAGGTAAAGGTTTTCTACATCTTCCACATTCCCAATCACCTAACTCGTAAGCTATGTATCTAATTTCAATTAATCCATTTGGGTCAACAAAAGGAAATGAGCTTCTTAATATATTTTCTAATCCTTTATTTTCCCTCTCGTAAGGATTTTTGTTAAATTGAACGAAATTTTCAAAAGACTCTTTTGGAACGTGTAAAAGATATGGTGGTGGTATTACTTCTTTTCTTCTTGCTAAACTTTTTCTTAAAGGATTATAGTTTAAAGATTTGATATTTCTCATTCTTCCCACCTTCTA
The DNA here is from genome assembly GCA_964514535.1 of uncultured Aquificales bacterium. Lineage (GTDB taxonomy): Bacteria > Aquificota > Aquificia > Aquificales > Hydrogenothermaceae > QNZC01. The sequence continues at coordinate 3,743 of CAZEUK010000084.1, read as the reverse complement.
AGTGTGATTTTGGTTTTAACAAGTTTTAAAATATGCTTCACGCTGAAACAATATTAAAAAGATTTTAATAAATTTGCCTACAAATAAATAAAGGCAGACCCTT
>CAZEUK010000084.1:0-3540 GCA_964514535.1 uncultured Aquificales bacterium | reverse complement strand
CAATATTAAAAAGATTTTAATAAATTTGCCTACAAATAAATAAAGGCAGACCCTTACATTAGAGCCTGCCTTGAGAATTTTTATATTGATGTAAATTAGTTTTTTCCATATATTTAAAAGCAAGCTTATTTAATTTCCACTTGTGCACCAGCTTCTTCTAATTTAGCTTTAATTTGTTCAGCTTCTTCCTTAGATACCCCTTCTTTAACAGGTTTTGGAGCACCGTCAACTAATGCTTTAGCATCTTTCAAGCCTAATCCAGTGATTTCTCTAACTACTTTGATTACATTTATTTTCTTATCTCCGGGGCTTACCAATATTACATCAAACTCAGTTTTTTCAGGTTCAGCCTCTCCACCTGCTCCACCTGCCGCAGGAGCTGCTGCAACCATAGCTGCCGCTGAAACTCCAAACTCTTCTTCCAACTCTTTTACCAATTCAGCTAACTCTAAAACAGTCATGTTTCTTATAGCTTCTTTAATTTCCTCTTTACCTATTGCTGCCATACTATTTAAACCTCCTTTCTAAATTTTTAAGTTTTAATTAACCTTCCTTTTCTTTCTTTTCTTTTATAGCGTTTAATACCATTACAAATTTTTGTGGTACTCCATTTAACAATCTTACAAAGTTTGTTATAGGAGCTTTCATTGTAGCAAATAGCTGTGCCAATAGCTCTTCCCTTGATGGTAGAGAAGCTATTGCATCTATCTGCTCTGGAGATACATATTCCCCTTCTAATAAACCACCTTTAACTGTAGCTGCTTCATTATTCTTTAAAAACTCTTTTAAAGCTTTAGCAGCATCAACTATATCTTCATAAGCTAAAATAACTGCAGAAGGCCCTCTGAAGATTTCAATTTTATCATATAAAGGCGTTTCACTACAAGCCCTAACAAGTATAGAGTTTTTTAAAACCTTTATTTCAGCATTCTTCTGTTTAATCCTCTTTCTAAAATCTGCCATTGCATTTGCGTCTATACCTGTAAAATCAAAAACAACTAACAATTTTGCTTTGTTTAACTTCTCTCTAAATTCCTCAACTAGTTGTGCTTTCCTTTGTAAAGCTGGTCTTAATGTTGTAGTCATTATCAAATCCCTCCGATTTATGCCGCTTTAGTTTCTAAGCTTCTCAAAATAGAAGCCAAATCAAGTTTAACAGAAGGGCTCATAGTCATCTTTAAAACTGCGTTTTTCATATACTGTCCTTTTAAACCTGAAGGTTTTAACTTTCTAACTGTGTCAATAACTTCATAAGCGTTCTCTACCAATTTTTGCTCATCAAATGATATTTTACCTATCGGTATATGTAAATTTCCTGTTTTGTCAACTTTGAACTCAACCCTACCTTTTTTAGCCTCTTCAACTGCCTTCTTTACATTTTGGGTAACAGTTCCAACCTTAGGGTTAGGCATTAATCCTCTAGGTCCTAAAATTCTACCTAATTTAGCTACTTTAGGCATCATATCTGGAGTTGCTATAACAACGTCAAAGTCTAACCAACCTTCTTTAAGTATTTTTTCTATTATATCCTCACCACCTACATAATCAGCTCCAGCCTCTTCAGCCTCTTTTAATTTTTCCCCTTGAGTAATAACTAATACTTTTAACTCTTTACCTAAACCATGTGGTAGAACTACTGAACCTCTAACCATTTGGTCTGGGTATCTTGGGTCAACACCGAGATTAAAGATTAACTCTACAGTTTCATCAAATCTTCTCTGTAATACTTTTTCCATTTCTTTTAAAGTTTTTACCGCTTCCTCTAAAGAGTAAACTTTATTTTTATCAACAAGTTTTAAAGCATTAAGGTATTTTTTCCCTCTTTTAGCCATTATCCTACGCCTCCAATCCTTCTACTTCTATTCCCATAGAGCGAGCAGTACCTGCAATAATCTTAACAGCCTGTTCTAAATCTTCAGTGTTCAAATCTTTCATCTTAGTTTTAGCAATTTCCTCAATCTGAGCTCTAGTTACTTTACCTACCCTTTCCCTCTTAGGGTCAGAAGCTCCTTTCTTTATACCTGCCGCCTCTTTTAGCAGATAAGATGCAGGTGGAGTTTTTAGAATAAACTTAAATGACCTGTCAGAGTAAACAGTTATAACTACCGGTATTATAGTACCCGGTTTAAACTCTGACGTAGCGGCGTTAAAGCTCTTCACAAACTCCATAATATTTACACCATGCTGACCTAACGCAGGACCAACAGGTGGTGATGGTGATGCTTGTTGAGCTGGTATCATCAGCTCAATTTTTGCTACTTCTTTCTTTGCCATTGGATATTACACCTCCTTGAGTTCTTTTTCTTGCCGTCCTACTAAATCTTTTCAACTTGAGAGAACTCAAGTTCAACCGGTGTAGAACGACCAAATATAGATATATGTACTATTAATTTTTCCCTTTCAGGTATTACCTCTTCAACAACTCCTGTAAAGTTCATAAATGGACCTTCAATAACTCTAACTTGGTCTCCCTTCTGGAATAACAGTTTCTTAATTTTAGGAGCTCCCTTTTGTATTTGATTTAAAACTTTCATAATATCTTCTTCTTTTAATGGAACAGGAACTCCTCCAGCACTTACAAAGCCTATGATATAAGGAGTTTTTCTTATCAAATCAATTAAATCATCATTTAAGTTAGCTTTTATTAATAAATAACCGGGGAATATTTTATTTTCTAAAACGATTTTAGCTTCAGTTTTATTTTCTTTACATTTTATTTTTTGTCCCGGTTTAGAAATAGGTGGTCTGCTTACACAGTCTTCATCACCTTCAACACTTTCAGTTACTCTGACTTTACCATCTTCAACAACAAATTTTGTTATTCCCTTTTTTCCCATTACTTCTAATTCTCTGTTTGGTCCCTTTAAAGAAAGTTTATACTTTTCTTTTCCTAAAGCTTTTATTACCACCTTTTCTTCAGCAGGAACTAATATTTCATCAACTAAATCTTCCATATTTTTCATTTTTAAAAGTTTTATCAAATTTTCCTTAGCTCTAATCTCTAAATTAGATTGGGTATATAACGCATACCACTTCTTCTCTTCTTTCCTTTCTACTTCTTCATTTCCATTTTCAACGTTCAGTTTCTGTTCATAATCTTTCTCTGACATTAATCTACCCCGGTTTTAATTATCTAAAAATTAGGTCAAAAATTTTCTTAAATAAAATATCTAAACCCCACAGATAAAATGACATTATTGCTGTAAAAACGATAACCGCAACTGTAGCATTTCTTACCAGCTCTTTAGATGGCCAACTAACCTTCTTTAACTCTTCCCTAACTTCCTTTAGGAATTTAATAGCTTCGTCTATTTTCATATCTTCCCCAGATAAAAATAATAAAGCGGGGCAAGGAGGACTCGAACCCCCGACCGCGGGATTTGGAGTCCCGTGCTCTACCAACTGAGCTATTGCCCCACTATCTATTTTATTTCCCTATGTAAAGTATGCTTTTTACACCATTTACAATATTTTCTTAACTCTAATCTATCCTGATGTTTTCTCTTATTCTTAGTTGTTGTGTAATTTCTTCTCTTACAC
>CAZEUK010000083.1:0-5776 GCA_964514535.1 uncultured Aquificales bacterium | reverse complement strand
ATAGCCGCTGCAAAACTTGGAGCTTCAAAGGTTAAAGGAATTGATATTGACGAAATGGCAATTAAAGAGTGTAAAGATAACAGCTGGGAGAATGAAGTTAATGTGGAGTGTGTTAAAGGAGAACCTAAGGATATAAAGGAAAAATTTGATATAGTATTGGCTAATTTGGAGATAAAAATATTTAGAAACCTGTTTAAAGATATTGTAAAACTGTTTAAAAAATATTTAATACTGTCAGGTATATTTAAACCTACCGAAAAGGAAGAAATTTTAAAAATGGCTAGAGAAAATAATTTAAGATTAGTTAGTGAATTATCACAGCCTGAGAGTGATGAAAAACTTTCTGACATTTGGTTTGCATTTGTATTCAGTAGAAAATAAACATAAAGGGTTAAAAAAAATGGGATTTAATTCTCTGTATAAAAAAGTTGATATATTCTCTAAAGCTAGCAAAGAGGCAGAGGAGTTTTCTAAAAAGCTGAACGAATGGCTAAAATCTAAAGGAATAGAAAGCCGTATTTTTAAAAATTTGGCAGAGTTAGAGCATGAAGAACTGTTAAAAGATACAGAACTTTTAATAGTTGTCGGAGGTGATGGCACTTTACTTATAGCAACACGTAGAGTTGCAAGATATGAAATACCTGTTTTAGGTATTAATCTAGGGACTTTAGGATTTTTAACTGAAGTTAACGTAGATGAAGCATTCACTAAGCTGGAAGAGATACTCCAAAAGCCGTTATGTATATCAAGAAGAATGATGTTAAGGGCTACAGTTTACAGAGAAGGAAAAAAACTAGCGGAAGCTGACTGTTTAAACGATGTTGTGATAAATAAAGATGTTATATCTAGAATAGTTGATGTGTCTGTTTATGTAGGTGATACTTATATAACAACTTACAATGGAGATGGAATTATAATATCAACTCCAAATGGTTCTACTGGATACGCACTGTCTGCCGGTGGTCCTATAGTCTATCCGATGATGGAGGTCTTTATACTCGTTCCTATCTGTCCACACACATTGACAGATAGACCTTTAATACTTCCACCGTTTGAACCTATAAGGATAAGAATTACTTCAAAAGAAAAGAATGCTTGGCTAACTTTAGACGGACAGGAAGGCACACAGCTTAAATGTTGTGATGAAATAGTTGTAAAACAGTCTCCATACTTTGCTTATTTAGTAAGAACTCCTTACAAAAACTACTTTGATATTTTAAGGGAAAAACTATCTTGGAAATAGTTTAACTATAGGAGATTTTCAATGAAATACAAAAAAATCAAAGCTTACTCTTTACAGATAAATCTAAAATTGGGAGATATTGAAGATAACTTAAAAAAGATAGAGAAATATCTGTCCAACGTCTCAAACAACTCAATTTTTGTTTTACCTGAGATGTTCAGTTCCGGTTTTGATAATGAAAATCTAGATAAACACACAAAAAAAACTCCTACTATTCTTAAATGGTTGGAAAAAGTATCAGATGAAAAAAGATTAACTATTATAGGAACACTTCCTGAAAAAGTTAAAGGTAAAATTTTTAACAGGGCTTTTATAGTGGACAACGGTAAGGTTATCTATAAACAATCTAAAATTAAATTATTTAGACCAACAGGTGAAGATAAATATTTCCATAGTGGAAAAAGATTAAAAGTTGTTAATACTTCTAAAGGAAAGATAGGGATACTAATCTGTTTTGAGTTGAGATTTCCAGACCTAGCCTACAAGCTTAGAAAGAATAATGTTGAGATTTTAGTTGTCCCTGCAGAATGGGGGAAAAGTAGAAAGAAACATTTTGAGATTTTATCAAGGGCAAGGGCTATTGAAGAACAGGCTTTTGTAATAACATCAGACACAACAGGAGAGATTGGGGATATTGAGATGGCAGGTAGTTCAGGTATATACTCACCTTGGGGAGATGTTATAGATTTTGAGGATAGGAAAGAGAGGTTATTGGAAGGTTTATTAGACTTAAAGGAAGTTTATAAAGTTAGACGGGCTATAAAGATGTATGATTAATTTTTACTTTAAAACTTTTTTGGTTTTTATATAGAAGATATAAAGGTCTAATTCTCCCTGTGTTAAACCTAAATTTTTAGATATTTTATCAAGGGCTTCTTCACACTCTAAATAAACTTTTTTTGTAATTGTCTTTCTAGGTTTAACTAGACCGTTCTCAAACAGAAATCTTGATATGTGTCTATCTATTATTGCCACATCTTCAAAACCTACATTCCTTAAAAAATGACTTGCTTCTTTATATCCATAACCTTTTATATTTTTTACCAATATTTCTCTAGCTTCCTTACCATCATCCATTTTTACAATTTGATACAGTAAATCTTCCTTCTCTCTCAATGCAACAATCCTTTCCGCTCTCTGCATAGCAAATCTATGGCCTTTTTCCTTAAAAATCTGAAACAATTTTTCTAAAGGATACTCTTTAAAACCTTTTATTCCCACTTCCTTTTGAATTTTTATTCCTAATGTTGCTGAAGAATTAGCAGTTAGAATACAGAATGAGGCTTCAGAGAAAATGTCCGCTTCGTAAGGTTCTATATCTAAAAAGGGATTGAAATTAAACTCTGTAAGACCTTTAACCTTTAGATTTTTAAACTCGTTAATCCTTCTATCTACAAACTGTTTAACTTCCTTTATAGCTTCTTTTATTTTATCTTCCGCTATCAATTTCCGCCTGTGTATATTTTATATCTGAGAGAATATTATAACCGTTTAAAAATACTCCTTCATCATCTATAAATATGTTGTGTAATATTTTAGAGTTTTCACTCAATTTTACAGTTTTTCCTTTAAAAGTGATAAATAAATTATCTGCATTTCCCACTGTTTCTATTTTTATCTTGTTGTAAAACTTAACGTTTACCTTATCACCTTTAGTTAGTTTTATTACCTTTTCATTACCATCAATATATGCCGTTAACCAAACTTTACCTTTAGCTTTAAAAGTTATAATCTTTTCTTCATTTTGTAGATTTTGATTTCCACTACTAGCATAAGTTAATTTTTGGGAAACTGTTTCATTATTTTCTTCAGATATAAGTTTCAAATAAACTTCAAATTTATCAGGATTTTTATTCTCCTTATTAATATTAGATGCATATATAATTGTTGATAAACTTAGAACTATTGAAACGGTCGTATTAATACCTTTTTTTATATCTAAAGAGTTTTTACTCTTAATTTCTTCAGGTTTATTTAACAACTCCTCTATATCTGAAATATCAACCTTTAAAACCTTTGCAATAAATTTTAATAAAAATTTTGAGTAAGGATTATTTTTTATATACTCCTCATCCATTTCCAATTTATTTAATATATCTATAGGAATATACGTAAGTTTATAAATATCCTCTAACGATAATCTTTTTTCTTTTCTTTTCTCCTTACATCTATTTGAAAGCTCTAGCAAAAGTTGAAGTTTATCCACAATCCAATCCTTACCTTATATCTCACCATATATTATATGATTTTTTTTATATTTATCAAAACTTATTATCCGTTTAATAAAAATCTATATATAGCCATCCTTGTAAACAACCCATTTTTTACCTGTTCTAAAATTACCGTTCTATCTCCATAAACAAGCTCACTGTTTATCTCAACACCTCTGTTAACAGGTCCCGGATGCATAATTATTCCATCCTCTTTAATAAGATTTATCCTTTCCTGATTTAAGCCATACTTAATTGAATATTCATTTAAAGTTGAAAAGAAAACTTTATTCTGTCTTTCTAATTGAATTCTTAGAAAGATAACAACATCTTTATCCTTTAAAGCTTCATCAATATCTGTAGTTATATTATCAACATCAAAGGATGATAAACATCTTGGGAGTAAGGTTTTTGGACCACACAATGTAATATTTGCTCCTAACATTTTAAATAGATATATATCTGACCTTGCAACCCTACTGTGTAGTATATCTCCAATTATCGCAATCTTTAAACCTTCGAGACTTCCTTTTTTTTCTAAAATTGTAAAGGCGTCTAATAAAGCCTGTGATGGATGTTCGTTAGCTCCATCTCCTGCATTTATAACATGAGATTTAACTTTGTCCGCAACTATTTTACTTGCACCTGACATATAATGTCTCATAACGATAAAATCAAACTGCATAGCTTCCAATGTTTTTATAGTGTCATATAAAGTCTCCCCTTTTTTTACTGAACTTGCAGACGCAGATATATTAATTGTATCTGCCCCTAATATCTTACCTGCCAATTCAAAAGATGTTCTTGTCCTAGTAGAATTCTCAAAGAAGGGTAGAACTATAGAATAACCTTTTAAGTCTGAAAACTTTGTTTCACCGTTTAAATATCTTTTTTTATAATCTTTAAATATCTCATAAATCTGAAAAAATTTTTCTTTATCTAACTGTCTTACGGATATTAAATCTTTCAAGCCTTCCCCCGTTAAAGATTTTAGAAATATTATAAAAGAAATTTGAATTGTGATTTTTATTATTTAAACAGATTGAAATATTTTCTATATTGCAAATTTTATTAAGTAATGAATTTTTACAGTATTTTTACTTTCATCAAATATTTTATTTATACAATAATTTAATTTAAGTTGGCTAATATAACATAGAAGGGGGAACATAAATGAATACTAAAACTAAAGTAGAAACCTTTTATGACAGATTGGTAAAACATTCAAAGGAACAGGGGGGGAAGTTATTTTTAAAAGATTTTGAAAGGAAAAGAGAAATATGTTTAACGTTTAGTATATTCAAAAACTATGTAGATAGAGTTTCTAATTATCTGTATAAGATAGGTATTAAAAAAGGTGAAAGAGTAGGGGTTTTACTAGTAAACTCCTATGAATTCTTTGTTAGCATAATAGCTATACAGAGATTAGGGGCAATTCCTGTTCCTATTAATACATTTTTAAAGGAAAGGGAAATAAAATATATAATAGAAAATAGTGATATAAAGACTTTAATAACCCAATTAAAATTCAGAGAAGTTATAGTTAAAACTGCCAAGGAAACAGGCTTAAAAAATATAATCTGTAAAGAAAATCTTGATAGGAGGTTTAACAGTTTAGATATTCACTCCTTTAAAGAAGCATTAAAGGAAAAACCATTAACAGACTTACCTGTAAGTGTAAGTGGAGAAGATATAGCAATAATTCTATATACCTCTGGAACAACAGGAAAACCAAAAGGTGTAATGTTAACTTACGATAACTTAATCTCAAATGTAAAAGCTATAATAGATGCTATGAAATTTACTGAAGATGATAGATTTTTAGTCTTTCTTCCTATGTTCCATTCATTTATGCTTACTGCAGATTTGTTAACTCCCCTTTATCTTGGAGCTACTGTAGTTATATTAAAATCTGTTAAACCTTTCTCTAAAGTAATAGAAACAGTTGAAAGGGAAAAAATTACAGTATTTATGGGTGTCCCTGAAATATATGCAATTTTAAATAAATTAAATCTACCTAAAACTTGGGGTAAATCTGTTAGATACTTTATTTCTGGAGGTGCACCACTTCCATTAAAAGTTTTAGAGGAATTTAATAAAAAATTCAACGCTAGAATATATGAAGGATACGGTCTAACTGAAACTTCTCCAACTGTTTCTGTAAATACTGAAGAAAATTATAAGGCAGGTTCTGTAGGTAAACCTTTAAATGGAGTTGAAGTAAAGATAGTTAATGATAGATTTGAAGAGTTAGGATTTAATCAGGTAGGAGAAGTTGTTGTAAAAGGAAAAAATGTTATGAAAGGATACTTTAACAATGAAG
>CAZEUK010000082.1:0-5777 GCA_964514535.1 uncultured Aquificales bacterium | reverse complement strand
TCTGTTCTCTCTGGACCTGTAGAAATCATAACTACAGGTGTTTCCACTTCATCTTCAATTATTTTTATAAAATCGTTTACTTCATTAGGTAGTTTATCTTTTTCTTTTATACCTTTGGTACTACTTTTCCATCCTTTTATCGTTTTATATATAGGTTTACATTTACTTAGGATTTTTAAAGATGCTGGAAATTCTTTTATTACTTTACCTTTATATTCATAGGCAACACATACTTTTATTTCTTCAAAATGGTCTAATACGTCTAATTTAGTTATTATCAAACCGTCTAATCCGTTAATTCTACAAGCTAATCTTAATGCTACCAAATCTAACCAACCTGTTCTTCTCGGTCTTCCTGTTGTTGTTCCATACTCATGACCGAAATCCCTTAAAAGTCTTCCAGTTTCATCTAATAACTCAGTTGGAAATGGTCCTGCACCTACTCTAGTTGTGTATGCTTTTGCTACACCTAAAAATCTACTTTTACCGATAAGTTTAGGAGATACACCTGTTCCATTAGATAAACCTAATGCTGATGAGTTTGAAGATGTCACATAGGGATATGTTCCCATATCAATATCCAGCATTGTTCCCTGTGCACCTTCAAATAATACCTTTTTACCATTATTTAAAGCATCATTTAACATTAAAGATGTATCTGTTATTAAATCTTGAATTTTTTCAAACTGTTTTAAAGTATTGAAATAGATTTTGTTAAAGTTTAAATGGAATTTACCTTTATATACTTTCTCTATTATCTCTTTTGCTTCAAAGAAACTGTTTTTTAGTCTCTCTCTAAAATATTTAGGGTCATATAAATCAGCTAGTCTTATTCCTGTTCTTCCATATTTTGCCATATAGGCAGGGCCTATTCCCTTTAGTGTAGTTCCTACTTTATTTTTACCTTTTGCTTTTTCAATATATGCGTCTAATAACTTATGGTGTGGGAAGACTAGATGTACTCTATCGCTAATAAAAAGTCTATTTTTAAAATCTTTTACATAATGTTTTATCTTATTCATTTCCCTTAACAATTCATCAAGGGATACAACCATTCCGTTGGTTATTAAATTTTTCTTTTCTTCTCTTAGAATTCCAGAGGGTATTAAATGTAAAGCAAAACTTTTACTTCCTATAATGACCGTATGACCTGCGTTACTACCCCCCTGATATCTAACTATATATTCATATCCGTCAGCTAGAACATCAACTATTTTACCTTTTCCTTCATCACCCCATTGTGCACCTAATACAACTAAACTGTTTGCCAATCTCTTTCCCCCTATAAACTTTATTTATCTATATATTCAAACTCTTTTATAGGACTTCTCTTCCATTCACCTAGAACAGGAGACCCTTCTATAAATTTTTTCTGTATGTCTATTAGCTTCTTTATACCCAGCTTTCCATACTCCAACATTTTATTAAACTCATCTTGAGAGAATGCATACTCCTCACCTGTTGCCTGTATCTCAACAAAGTTTCCACTTCCTGTCATTACAAGGTTCATATCAACCTTTGCGGCAGAGTCTTCCTTAAAATTTAAATCTAAAACGACTTCATTCCCAACCACTCCTGTGCTTATGGCAGCAACGTAATCTTTTAAGGGATTTTGAGATACAGCTCCACTTTCAGTTAACTTTATCATTGCATCTGCAACAGCAATAAAAGCTCCCGTTATAGAGGCTACTCTCGTACCTCCGTCTGCCTGAATAACATCACAATCAACCCATAATGTTCTTTCACCTAATCTTTTTAAATCAACCACTCCTCTTAAAGACCTTCCTATAAGTCTTTGTATTTCTTGAGTTCTCCCTGAAGGTGCACCTCTAACAACTTCTCTAATATTTCTATTCTCTGTGGACCTTGGAAGCATAGAATATTCAGCAGTTATCCATCCCTGTCCTGAACCTCTTAAGAATGGTGGAACTTTTTCATCAACGGAAGCAGTAATAATGACTTTAGTATTCCCCATTTCAATTAACACTGAACCTTCAGCATAGATATTAAAATCCCGAGTTATCTTAATTGGTCTAATCTGGGTAGGTAGTCTGCCGTCTGGACGCAAAATTAATCCTCCTTCTCATAATCTAATACTGCAAACATTAAATTTTAACATTAAATATTTTAGAATGTGTTTTTTATAAAAAAAACTGAGCAATATTTAATTTTTGGACATATATAAAAAAAGATTTTATTTGTAAAAAGAGTTAAATTTTATATAATGTTTTTTTGTATTAATTTTAATTAAGAATAAGAGGCCTAATAATTGATAGAGAAACTTAAGCTTATTTTTGAAGTAAAGGATTTAAGAAATAGAATAATTTTTACCCTTTTAATCTTGGCTCTATACAGGTTAGGAACACATATACCTGTTCCGGGAGTAGACCCACAAGCTTTAACAAATTATATGCATAGTTCAGCTGGAATTCTATATAACATCTACAACCTATTTTCAGGTGGTGCTTTAGGAAGGTTATCTGTTTTTGCATTAGGTATAATGCCTTATATATCTGCCGCAATTATAATGCAGTTGTTAACTTCAATGATACCTACATTGGAGAGGTATCAAAAGGAAGAAGGTGATTACGGAAGATGGAAAATAACACAGTACACTAGATATTTAACGATAGCTATAGCAACTTTCCAATCTATGGCTTTATCAATATGGATAAGTAATATCCACACACCTACAGGAGAGCCTATAATTACTGAAAATCCTATATTTTTTATATTTATGACAACGGTTATTATAACTACCGGAACTGTTTTTTTAATGTGGTTAGGTGAAAAGATTACAGAGTTTGGAATAGGTAACGGAATATCTGTAATTATTATGGCCAGTATAGTTGTTAATATACCGAATGCTGTAATAAGAACTTATGAATTATTAAAAGCTGGAGATTTATCTATTTTAAAAGTTGCTACAACTGTTTTTGTTATAATCCTTGTTGTTGCAGGAATTATATATATACAGGAAGCTGAGAGAAGAATTCCTATTCAATACACTAGAAGAAATATAGGTATTCCTACGGGACAGGCTACGTATATACCATTTAAACTTAACCCTGCAGGTGTTATACCTATTATATTTGCAGTTGCAATATTGATGTTTCCTGCTACAATAGCAAACTTTTTTGCAAATAAAAGTGAGCTAGCTAGAACTATAGCTACAATTTTAACACCACAAAGTTATATATACTTTATTCTGTACGTAGGCTTAATAATATTCTTTACATACTTTTATACGGCAATAATAGTAAATCCTAAAGATATAGCAGATAACCTAAGGAAAAGTGGAGCTTTTATACCCGGTATCAGGGCAGGTACACAGACAGCAGATTATCTTAATTATGTCTTATCAAGGTTAGTATTTGCAGGAGCTATATTTTTATCACTGATAGCTATTTTACCTATGCTTTTAATAAAATGGTTAGATGTTCCGTTTTACTTTGGAGGTACATCTGCTTTAATCGTCGTTGTTGTTGCGTTAGACACATTACACCAGATAGAAGCCCATTTAGCAATGAAAAGATATGAAGGATTTATAAAGTGGAAATAGTTTTAAAACGATAAAAAAATCAAAAAATGATTTAAAACTAGTTTCAGAGGTAAGTGAGATGGCAAAAACTATTATATTTTTAGGAGCACCCGGAGCAGGTAAGGGGACACAGGCACAGAGATTGTCTGAGGAAAAAGGATTTATACAGGTATCTACAGGGGATATTTTAAGAGCAAATGTTAAAAATAAAACAGAGCTAGGAAAAAAAGCTAAAGAGTATATGGAAGCTGGACAGTTAGTTCCTGATGAGTTAATTATCTCTATGATTGAGGATGAGTTAAAGAAATTGGAAGGTAAAGATATAATCTTAGATGGATTTCCAAGAACTGTTAAACAGGCTGAAGCATTGGAAGATTTATTAAAAAGATTGGGGAGAAATTTAGATTATGTAATTTTATTTGATGTATCTGATGAGGAAGTTGTAAAAAGAATAACTGGAAGAAGAATAGACCCAAAGACAGGTAAAGTTTACCATGTAATATATAATCCACCACCTGCAGATGTTGAGGTTATTCAGAGGGAAGATGATAAAGAAGAAGTTGTAAAAAAGAGACTTGAGGTTTACCACTCACAGACTGCACCTTTGATAGATTACTACGAAAAAAGGGGAAAACTTGTAAGAATAGATGCTTCCACTGACCCAAACAAAGTTTATGAAGAATTAATAAAGGTTATAGGATAATTTAATGATTGAGTTAAAAACTAAAGAAGATATAGATAAACTTAGAACGGCAAATAAAATCGTTGCTGAGATATTACATTATTTAAAGGAAATAACTAAGCCCGGTATTACCGGAGTTGATATTGATAAGATAGCTAGAGAAGAAACGGAAAAAAGGGGAGTAAAACCTGCTTTTTTAGGTTTGTATGGATTTCCTGCTTCTATTTGTGTGTCTATAAATGAGGAAATAATACACGGCATACCTAAAAACAAACCTATAAAGGAAGGAGATATTGTATCTCTAGATTTTGGTGTTGTTTACGAAGGTTGGTACGGAGATGCGGCTATATCCTTCGTTGTTGGAGATAAGGTAAGTGATAGAAAAAAAAGATTATTGGAAGGTGTGGAAACAGCTTTAATGGAAGGAATTAAAGCTTGTCAAATAGGAAACAGTCTGAAGGATGTAGCTAAAGCTATAGAGCAAACTTTAAAGAAGTATAGATTAGCCCCTATTTGTGATTACGGTGGACATGGTATAGGTAGAAAGCCCCATGAAGACCCTCACGTATCTAACTGTGTAATAAATGCTGAAAATATCAAAATCAAAGCTGGGATGGTTTTAGCAATTGAACCTATGGCAACATTAGGAAAGAGAGCCAACTACTATAGAAAACTTAAAGATGGATGGACTGTAGTCTCTAAGGACAAATCGTTAGCGGCACATTTTGAGCACTCTATAGCTATAACTGAAGATGGTGTTGAGATACTATCTAAGCTGGATTAGGAGATAGGCTTGGAAATTTGGCAGGCTATAGTTTTAGGTATAGTAGAAGGATTAACTGAGTTTTTACCTATATCCTCAACTGGACATTTAATTTTAGTATCCACTATATTAGGAATAAAACAGACAGCTACCCATAAAGCTTTTGAAGTTGTTATACAGTTAGGTTCAATTTTAGCTGTAGTTTATCTTTACAGGGATAAAATCTTTAAAAATGTTGAAATTTGGAAGAGGTTAATTTTAGCTTTTATACCTACAGGTATATTAGGTTATTTACTTTATAAGCTAATTAAATCCTTTTTTAATCCTTATATTGTCAGTTTTATGCTAATACTAGGTGGTATAGTTTTTATACTGATTGAGTATTTTTACAGAGAGAAGGAACATTCAATAAAAAACCCTGAAGAAGTCCCATATACAAAAGCTGTCCTTATAGGCTTATTCCAATCTTTAGCTATGATACCGGGAACATCAAGGTCTGGAGCTACTATTATAGGTGGTCTCTTACTTGGATTGGATAGAAAAACTGCAACAGAATTTTCCTTTTTATTGGCTGTTCCAACAATGTTTGTAGCAACAGTTTACGATGTTTACAAAAACTATCAGGAGTTATCATTTGATAATTGGATTAATCTAGCCATAGGCTTTTCGTTCGCCTTTTTATCAGCCATATTTAGTGTAAAATTTTTCTTAAAATATGTTTCAAAACATAACTTCATCCCATTTGGAATATACAGAATAGCAGTAGGTATCCTTTTCTTAGTTTTGATTTA
>CAZEUK010000081.1:2085-5838 GCA_964514535.1 uncultured Aquificales bacterium | reverse complement strand
CTTTTGGAGATACATCAATTATAAGTTTTATAGATTTTTTTGTAGCCATATAGAAAAGTTCTTTTAATAAATTCTTTTTTTTAAAATTTTTTAATATTACTTGGTATCTATACTTTTCCCTTAGGTAAGGATGAAATGCAAAGAAAACTCCTTCGTACTCTATCTCTTTTATATTAAATTTTTTTAACCAATCATTAAACAAACTTTCTACCTTAGATTTAGTCAAATTCTTACCTTCAAAACTAAGTAAAATAAACTGTTTGAAAGGTGGATAACCTAAAATCTTTCTCTTTTCTAATTCTTTTTTGTAAAACAGATTTAAATCTTCCTTTAATAAGCTTTCTATTGGTAAATTGTCTAAACTTTTAGTTATTAAAAAATAATCTTTTTTAGTCTTATAAAGAGGATAGATGATAAACCTAAAAAATCTTTCTTCTGACCTAAAATCATTGTTGTAGAGATAAATCTCAGGAAATATGTTTATAACTGTATTGAAATCATCTAGAAGAAACTCTTTATCTATAATATTTGTTTCAAAAGTAATATTTTTTCTAGGGAAAAATTTTTCTATGTTTTCCTTTAATTTTTCTATACCAAATCCTCTTTCTTCTAAAGAATTACCACATTTAAAACATCTATCAATATACTTATACTTAGTTTTACATATTGGACACTCTAATTTTTTAGGATTTTTGAAAACTTTTAAAGGTATATCACACCTAACACAGTTTATCTCTAAATCACAATTTTCACAAAAAAGGTATGAAGAGTATCCCCTTCTGTTTGTAATTATGAGGATATTATCCCTTCTTTTAATTATATTTTTTAACTCATTTATTAAAGTTGAATAATCAGTATTCTTAATAAAAATAGTAGCTTTTGGAAAATTTAAATCTTTACCTTTAAAACTTTTTATTAAATTTTTCTTCCTTAAATAAACCGTTTCAACGGATGGAACGGAAGAAGCATAAATTAGAGTTAAATTTTTTTTCTTTTGGAATATTTTATAAGCAACATTCCTTATATCAAATCTAGGTGTTCTTAACATTTTATAACTGTTGGAGTGCTCTTCCTCTATCACTATCAATGACAAATTTTTTATTGGTATAAATATTGAAGAAAAAGTTCCTAAACAAACAGTTCCATTTAATCTTTTTAAATTAAACCAAGTATTAATTTTTTTCTTACTGCTTAATCCGTCAAAATATATGTATATCTTTTCTCCAAATATACCTTTCAAATATGTATAAACCTTCTTTAAAGTTTTAACATTTGGGAAGATTAATAGACTACTTTTTCCCTCGTATATGTTATTTGCAATTATGTTGATATAGGTTTTTAATCTTTTCTCAAAACTTTCTGAAGAGTATAGAAAAGCTCCAGTTTTTATTAAATCTTTACCGAAAGGCTTTATATCCTGCTTAATTGAATGCCTGCCTTTACTTTCCTCTAAAAAATATAGATTTTCTTTTTTTATCAAACCTTTTTTCAACAGATTTTCTATAACCCTTTTACTAAAACCTAACTCTGTTAACTCCTCATAACTTGCTTCTCCTTTTGATATTAAAAACTCTAAAACCTCTCTTTGTCTTTTTGTTAAATGGATACTATCTATATTCTCAACATAAGGATAAAGTATATAGTTGTTAAATCCCTTCCTGTCCCATCTATCTGTGGATTTGTTATATTTCCATCTTAGACTGTCAGGTAAGCCGTAGTATAAAGTTAATCCTATAGGAGATAGATAAAAGTCTGATAATTCTTTTAATATATCTATATATTCTTTTGTGTAAACTGGGTATTTATCGGGAATTTCCTCAATATCTTTTATTTCAAAATCTGCTTCGTTAGGATTAAACTTATCTTTTAAACCTACTATAATTCCAATATGTTTAGTTTGATTGAATGGTAATAAAACTCTCCTTCCTATAAGCTGATTATCTTTTAGCCCTTCTAACTTTTTTCTATCAAGCCTGTAAAGGAATGTATCAAAAATAGAAACAGGAACGGCTACATCTACGTATAGATAGTTATCCTTCATTTAGATTTTTACAATCCTCACACAGACCGTAAATCTCTAAGCGATGAAAGTTTGGTTTAAAGTTGTATTCCTCACATATTTTGTTCTGTAAATCTTCTATTTCTTGAGAATGAAACTCTATAATCTTTCCACAGTTTTCACATACTAAATGGTCATGATGTTCGTTTAAAGCCACTTCATAAAGTGTTTTATTCTTAAACTTTATAACCTCATTAACTATTCCCAACTCTTTCAGTATGTTTAAAGTTCTGTAAACAGTAGAACGGGAAACATCAATATTTTGATTTTTAAACTCTAAAACAATATCTTCTATCTCAAAATGTCCCGTTCTACTCAGTATTTTTTCTAGTATCTCCTTTCTTTGTTTCGTATACCTTAAACCTTTTAACTTTAAATAGTCTTTAAACTTATTTTCTGTGAAGTTGTCTAAACTCATTGGTCAACCTTATAAACTTAATCCGTATAATAAATTTAAATTATCATTCATAAACTATTTTTGGTGTGATAAATATTAGTAATTCCCTACTGTCAATCTGTTTATACTGATATTTAAACAACCAACCTAAAATTGGAATACTTCTTAGTATTGGAACTCCACTTTCTCCATTACCTTCACTTTTCTCTAAAACTCCCCCGATAACTATAGTCGTACCATCTTTAGCTATAACTTTACTTTCAACCTTTTTAGTTTGTATAGGTGGTTGACCTCCTATAGCATTACCAAAGTCTGGCACATCCTGAGATAGTTTTATGTCCATAAGTATATAACCGTCTTTAGTTGTCCTTGGAGTTACTTCAAGCTTTAACTCAGCTTTTTTAAAGCTTACAGATGTTGTTGATACAGTTCCTGTTGACGCAACGGTAGAATAAGGAATTTCCACACCTTGAGAGATAACTGCAGTTTCACCATCTAAAGTGATAACTTTAGGTCTAGATAAAATTTTAGTTTTTCCTACACTTTCCAATGCGGCAAGTTTTAAGTCTAGATTACTTCTATCCCATAGAATACCTAGGTTTAATATAGCTCCCGTTGCCGCAGGTATATTTGTACCTGTACCAAAATCAAATGTTAAAGAACCACCACCTAAATTAACCCCACCTCTAATTGAAGCACTTATATCATCTGAGAATATATTTACAGGGCTTGCCTTCTGTACTCCCCACTGTATACCTAAATCCCTTTTGAAAGATGATGCTATCTGTACTATTCTGGCTTCTATAGCAATCTGGTAAGGTCTTTTCAGAAGGATATTTGAGAAACTTTTGTAAACTCTGTCTAATATTTCTGGTTTATCTGTTATACATATCTTAGGTAAAGAAGTTATTACCTCATTAGCCTTAGGTGGCTGATTAGTTGTATTTTGAGTTTTTTCCGTTGAGCTTATTACCTGTGTAGTTTGTTTATCTTTGTAAAAGATTGTCCCATATTTAGATAGGAAGTTCTGTTTTATTACGAGCAACAACTCGCCCGGTTCTATACCTTTCACATAATAACATTTTGTCCTAATCTCAACCCTTTGGGCTTTAGCTATAAGTTTACTTATTTTTACTATATTTTCCCTTAAGTCTTTTACTATCAATCTACCTGTATTAGGGTCATATTCATACTTACCGTTAGGAGAAAGTATAGATAAAAGCTCATCTTCTATTTCATCAAACTCTTCAGGAGATAGTATAACCTCTTTTCTTGCCATTAAACTCTCTAAGCTTTT
>CAZEUK010000081.1:0-1985 GCA_964514535.1 uncultured Aquificales bacterium | reverse complement strand
GAAGGTTTTATAACATATATACCCCTCTCTATCGTGTAAGTTAAACCATTTTCTTTTAAAACAAAATTAAAAACTGTTTCTATTGAAGTAGGTCTTGATATGTTTAGATACACTGGGGTATTTTTCTTTGATACTGCCTCAGCACTCCATATAATATTTTTGTTTGATATTTTGGCAATTGCGTCAACAACTGTTCCAAGCTTTGCTCCATAAAACTCACCTTTTATACTTAAAGCAAAGGAGATATGCGTTAAAACTAGGAGTAGTATCAAGACTTTACTTAAAATTATCCTATTTAACATTCCTTATCCCTCAATTTTAATTTTTATTTAATATTTAATCCGTTCAAATCTTCTTTAGATATTCCTAAACTACCGTTAAATAACTTTTTCGGATTTTCTTTAACTTTGACCAATTTAGCCCCGTCTTCCGTTTCTATTATAATAAATTTGTTTCCTCTATCATCGGTAATATAACCAACTGTGTTTTCCATTCCTATAAAACTGTTTGTTGCCTTTTTATCTACTGGATTATTTCCTGCAAAAGCTAAAACTGAAAAACTTAAAGTTATAACGACCGCATATATAGTTTTCATTCCCATTTTATTACCTCTTATTTACATACTTTTTCTAGATTTTTAATAAATTTATTCTCTTCTATACAACCTGCAAAACATGCAGAATTGACCTTTTTCTTAATATCATCTTTTTCATCTTTAGCTATAGTTTCACTTAATTTAGAGCACTTATTAACATTTTTTAATATTTTTCTGCTTTTAGCTATTTTATTACATTTAATATATATATCCTTTAAATAACATAATGATTTTAGGTTTATCCCTTTACTATTTAAATTTACTTTGTTGTAAATCTCCGGTGAATAGTAGGCTGAAAGCTCCACATCTGCGGTAAGTATGCCACTCTTTCCGCCTTTTGATAAACGTATATGCTCTATCCTTACATAGTTTTTGCTGTAGGACACATCCTTTATAAATTTTATAATACCTGATGTTGAACCTACTATACTTGCTGACATATCAACTCTTTTAAGATGAACGGAGGGAGTATATACAGTTTTTTGTTCTTTCTTTTCTTTCTTTTTCCTGTCTAAAGGATTTTTAGGAATTAAGCCGTTATTACTGCCTCCACTTGAGGACTGATTATTTTTATACTCTATTCTTTTTGTATCAGGATTGTAAACCAAATAAACATCTTTTATGCCTTTAATAATAAATTTGTTCAAAATTAGATTGTTATTTCTAACTGTGTCTGTTATAAAAACTAGTGTTGTTTGTGCATCGTCTGTTGGTTTAAACTTAGCTTTAACATCTTCTAACTCAAGCTTTAACATTTCTGTTTTTTCCTTTTCTTTCTCTAGCTCTTGTTGAAGTTTAGCCCTCTTTTCTGGAGAAGCATTTCTTTTTATAGTTTCAAGTTGAATATTTAGATTTTGAATATCGTTCTGTAAGTTTTCTTTTTCTTTCATTTTATCTGCTAGGATAAACATATATACTAAATAGGCTAAACCTATACTTATTCCAACAATTATTAAAAGTTTTTTCCATACTGCCAAATCTTCCCATTGGGCTTTTAGTATCTCTAAATCCAAAATTAGCCTCCTTCTTGATTTTTAATCCTACCACTTAATTGGAACTCAAATCTGTAAAACTCTATAGTTTTACCTTTCTGCCTTTCTGTTGCGTTAAAACTTATATTTTTAAAGTATTTACTTAGATTTTTGTAGAATAGAGATATTATTTCTGGCTTTAATGCATATCCCCTCAAGGTTGCGTTATCTTTTCCAATATCAAGGGATACTATCCATACACCATCAGGCATATTTCTAGATATTTGATATAAATTATTTAAAATATCCTTTTTTTCCACAGCAAAATTTTTATAAACTAAAATTTGGGCTTCAATCTGGCTTTCTAATCTTTTTTGTTGGTCTAACTGATTTTCTAAATTTTTAATTGCCTGTTGAAT
>CAZEUK010000080.1:0-5947 GCA_964514535.1 uncultured Aquificales bacterium | reverse complement strand
AAACCTACATTCCCAGTTTAGACCTAACCTTTAGACTTAATTTAAACATAAAGTAATAAAAGATTGGTACGTAAACTAATGTTAGGAATGTTCCTACTATTAAACCGCCGATAGCCACAGCTCCTAATGGTGCTAATCTTTCAAGACCTAAAGCTAATCCTAAGGCTATTGGAATTAGACCGACAGACGTTCCAAATGCGGTCATTAAAACAGGTCTAGTTCTTATTTTTATACTGTCAATAATAGCCTGTTCTAGAGTTTTGCCTTCCTTTAAAGCCTCCTGTATGAAATCTATCAATAAAATTGAGTTTTTAGTTATTATCCCCGCAAGTAGTACTATACCCATTAATCCCGGCATTGATTGGTGATAATCCATAATTAAAACAGACCAGCTAGCCCCTATTATTGAGAGTGGTATTGCCAATATAACAGCAATTGGGGAAATAAAAGAATTAAAGGCAGGTGCTAAGGCAAAGAATAGTAAAACAATTCCTAAAGCTATAGCTTTTAACATTCTTTTCATTGCGTCATTCATCTCTTTTATATCACCTTCATGTGAAATGGTATAATCGGGCGGTAATTTTATGTTTGCCTTTTTAAACTCCTCATCAAAACTGTTAACTATATGAGTTATACTTGCCTTCTGCCTATATCCTATAATGTCTATTGTGTAGTTTAGACCTTCCCGTGTTATTATCGTTGGTTCTAAATTTTTCTCATAAGTTGCTAAAGCGGATAAAGGGATTTTTCCTTTTTTACTGTCTATGTAGATATTATATAAATCTAAAGGGGTATTTCTCTGATTTTCCAAATAGGCTAGTTTTATCTGTAAAGAGTTTTCATTGGGAACACTGAAGATTGATACAGGAATTCCTCTAAATTTTAAGCTTATTTGTGATGCTATCTGATAGGGGGTTAATCCATACTGTAAAGCTTTCTGTTTATCTATTTTTAAGTTGTAAACTGTTTTATCGTAATCCCAACTTTTTGAGACAGAAAGTAAACCTTTTGTTTTATAGGCAACATCTAAAACCTGATTACCTAATTTATCCAATGTTTTAAAATCGTCTCCTGAAATCATAACATCAAGATTTCCCTTAATGGTTGATAATGGTGTAGCTCCGTAATCAAATATATTTACATACTTAATGTTTGGTATTTGCCATATTTTTTGAGTTAATTCCTTTTCTATATCCCATATTGTTTTATCCCTATCAAATCTATCAACATAGTGTATAGAAAGATTTATCGTTTGTGTGCTTTCTGCCTTTCCAAAACTGAAAACGCCCGGTTCTGAACCGACTGCAATGTAATACATCTTTACATTTTTATCTCTGTTTAATATATCTGCTATCTTTTTAACTACTTCTTCAACCTGATTTATTGAAAGATTACTATCTACAACAATTTTTCCTTTAACAATTCCTGTATCCATAGGTGGCATTATCTCTCTACCGACTGTCGGCATAATAACCCTTAAGCTAACTACCAACATCATAAAGGCAAAAACAAAAAGTGGAATGGCAAATCTTTTTTTTCTAAAGATAAAACTTACTATTGATATGTAAAAATTTTTTAAGGGATTTAATATTTTTTCTGATATGTTAAAAACAATCTGCTCTAATTTGTTTTTCGTATTGCTATCTTTTAAAAGGTATGGAGATATTAAAGGTATAAATGTTAATGAAACGAAATAGGAAACTATTACAGCTATTATCAATGTTGAAGCTAAAGGTCTAAATATTTTTTCTGGGAAATCTCCAACAAATAGTAAAGGAATTAAAACAACTGTTGTTGATATTGTACCTGCCAATACTGGAAATACAACTTCTTTAGTACCGTTTATTACTGCTTCAAACTTGCTCTCTTTTAATTCGTAAAAATGTCTTTCTATATTCTCTAGGACGACAACCGCATCGTCTATAAGCATACCTAAAGCTAGTATTATTGCAGTTAAACTGACAATGTGGAACTCCATACCAAAAAGCCACATTATAGCTATTGTGATACCGTAAACGAAAGGAATTGATAATGAAGCGATTATCATCTGTCTTATATTTGCTAGGAAGAAAAAGATAACTAAAGATGTCATTATAATTGCATCTCTTAAAGCTTCAAGCATATTTATATTACTTAATTTGATAATATGCTCTTGAGTGTCTGCTATCTCAAAATTAAGATTTGGATATTTGCGTTTTAGCTCTTCTAATTTTTCTTTTACTTCCTTAATAGTTTTTAATGTATCACTACTGATTTGTCTCTGGACGCCTAAAGCTATAGCTTTTTTACCGTTGCCATAAAATAGAGAATTGTTTATAAAGTAATCGTATTTAACTTCAGCTATATCTCCAATCTTTACATTTGGGGTTATATAGATATTTCTAATATCATCTAAAGACTTTCCTTTATTTAACGATTTTATTAAAAACTCATTTTTAGAATTAATTACTAAGCTAATCGGTATATCTCTGTTAGTCTGTTGGATTTTAGATAGAACTTGAGATAGAGATAAGCCATACCTGTTTAGTTTATCCCTGTCAACAAGTATTAAGACGCTCTTTTTATAACCACCGAAAACATCAACATTTGCAACATCAGGTAGTTTTAAAAGCTCATCTTTAATCTTATTCTCTACAAACTGTCTTAAATCGGCTAAAGGAATATTATTATTTTTTGCAGATACTGATATAACTAAAACAGGTCTTGTTGCGTCTGTTATTTTATAAATCTGTGGCTCTTTAATGTCTTTAGGTAGTAAAGATTTTATTTTGTTTATCTCATTCTGGACATCTGTCGCCGCCTCTCCTATATCTTTTCCGTAATCAAACTCTACAGATATAACTGCCACTTCGTCCTTTATACTGGATGACACTTTTCTAACTTTGTCTAAAGTGTATAGTTGCTTTTCAACTGGTATAGCCACATTTTCAGCTAAATCTTTCGCAGACGCTCCCCTTTCAACTATTACAACTGCTATCTGTGGTCTGTTAGCATCAGGAAATAGCTTTTGTTTTATATTAAATAGTCCAATTACTCCTAACAGTGTTAAGGATAGTATTAAAGAAAAAACAAAGTGCGGTCTCTTTAAAATAAAGTCTATAAAGTTTTTATTCATTTTTAGCCTCGTTTGGGACTATTCTTCCATTTTTTGTTGTTATTAAAAGTCTTAATTTGTTTTCTTCAGCTACAGCTACAACTGTGTTTGTAGATAAATCTCCCTCAACAACTGCGTAATTTTCATTTTTACCTAAAACCTTAACAGGAATTTTTTTAATTTTTCCTTTATTTTCAGTTAATAAATAAGTTCCGTTTGATAAATTTAAAATAGAGTTTACAGGAACAACAAAGCCTTTAACTTCCTTTACAACATCAAGATTAACTAATGAACCTGATTTTATATAGTCTGGAATAGTTTTAACTCTTATTTCAGCCACATTTAGATAATTTTTATCTGTTTGTGGATAAATTTTTACAACTTCTGACTGTAAAGTATCATCTTTACCAAATCTTATATAAACCTTTGTTCCTTCTTTTATATCCAAATCCGACGGATAGGAGAATAAAATTTTGTATTTGTCCCTAGAGATTAATCTCATTATAGGTTTACCGACAGGTGCTAGATTACCTGTTTTTAAAAAGATTTTATCCACTTTAGCATCTATAGGAGCTTTTATACTTAAATAACTTAACTGATTTTCTTTTATACCAATCTGATTTTTTTGTTGAGATATATTTTTCTTTATATTTTCAATATTCTTTAAAATATTCTCATAACTTGCCTTTGCCTTTCTATAGTTAGTTTCTGAAAGTTCTAACTTTTCCTTTGATATAGCTTTCTTTTCGTAAAGTTTTTTATCCCTTTCATAAATATTTTTTGCAGTTTGGTATGCAGTTTTTAAAGCCTCTTCCTGCGATTTTAAAGCCTCAAGCTGATTTTTTAAAATCTGTATATTTGCTTTTATATTTTTAATCTCCAAAACTACAGGTTGGTTGTCTAAAACTGCCAATACCTGACCTTTTCTTACAAAATCTCCTTCTTTAACCTTTATTTCCCTTATATAAGCTGGTATTTTTGTGGATACATTAACTATATTGTCAGCCTCAAGCTTTCCTATAAAATGTCGTTTTTCCTCAATGCTTCCTTCTTTAACGAAAACACCGTTAACAACGTAAACAGGTTTTATAGGAGTTGGAAGATTTTCAATTTCTGCTTTTCTCTTTTTTATTAGTAGGACAGCTCCTAAAACTAATATTAAAATTATTGGAATGATTAATATCTTTTTATTCATATTTAAACTCCTCTAAAAGATATTTTAGATATGTTATCTGTATTTCTCTGTCATAAATTGCAGTATAGTAATCACTTTCCGCTTGGTATCTGTAAGCTTTAGCCTTTAGATAATCATACAAGCTGGAAACACCTGCCATATACTTTGTTTTTTCTATCTCTTCAACTTCCTTTGCATACTTTAGTTTCTTTTCAGATGCTTTAACTTCAGCTTCAGCAGATTTAATATTGTTTAAAGCCTCTTTTATCTTACTCTTTATCTCTAAGATTGTTTTTCTTTTTTCTTCAGAAATAGCCTTTCTTTGTAGAACAGCTTTTAAATATTCCCTTTCCCTAACTCCAAAATCAAAAAGATTAAAATTGATTAAAAATCCAACCTGCCATAAATCTTTATACTCATCATTTCCCATATTTCTTTGGAATGAGGCGTTAAATAAAATCTGTGGATAGTATTCGCTTTTAGCTATATCTATCTTTAACTTTCCTATTTTTTCTTTTAAATCTTCAGCTTTTATCCTGTCTAAATCATTTATATTTATATCGGAATAATTAAAATCTGATGGTCTTATATCTTCTATATTTGATAAATCTAAATTATCGTCCCCAACTATAGCTTTTATAGATGCTTTAAGACTGTCTATAGAGTTATTAACCTTTTCAATTTTGGCTTTTACACTTTCTAACTCATACTTTACCTTTAACAAATCAACTTCAGGTTTTTTCCCAAGTTTTACCATCTCATTAATATTTTGATACAAGGTAGTTAAAGATTTTTGATAGGCTAAAAGGGATTTTTTTAGTTTGTATAGAGATAAGGTTTTCAAATATAAAACAGTTAGATTATAAATAAGTTGATTTTTCGTAAGTTTATACTTAATATTTGTAAGTTTTTCATTTAAATCTTTTATATCAACATTTCTTTCTAACTTAAATCCTGTAAAGATAGGTAAGCTATATTTAGCCCCTAAATACCACTGGTTTTTAGCCCCTACTATTGTGTTTGGATTAATAGGTGGAGATATTGGATATAAAATCCTATTACTCTCAAACCTATTAAATGTTGAGAATAAGGTTATTTTTCCTAATCTTTTCCTGTTTGCTTCACTTTTTTCTGTCTTTGATATATCAATCTCTATTTGGGAGTTCTTTAAGGAAGGATTTTTTTCTTTGAGAGTTTCTATGAGTTGTTTTAGTGTAATAGCCTCTGATATTTGTAAGTTAGTAAGAATTAATAAACTACCTAATAAAAATTTTTTTATATTCATTTATAACCTCCAGTGAAAACAAAAGAAAGGAATTCCTTAACCGTTTCTTTTATACTTTTTATTTCTTCTTTTGTTAACTGTATCTTATATATTTCCTTTTTTTTCATCGTTATTTAATCTTTTTAGTTTTTCTCTACATTCTTTTTCCTTTTCCTCATTTCCTAGTTTTTTATATAAATCTTCACAAAGTCTATAAACTCTTTCTAAATTTTTAAAAACTCTTTGATTGTTATTCTTTAGTTTTTCTCCTATATTTATTGATTTTTTTAAATATTCTTCTGTTTTGTCTAATTCATTTCTCTTTAAATATATACTTGTTAAATTGAAAAATGCTTCCATTGTTTCTACGTGTTCTTCTCCATATGCTTTTTTATTTATTTCTAATGCTTTCAAC
>CAZEUK010000079.1:0-5970 GCA_964514535.1 uncultured Aquificales bacterium | reverse complement strand
GAAATGGCAAAAACTGTTGCAGATACGACTGCAAATGTGTTAATTGAGGGGGAAACAGGAACAGGTAAAAATGTATTAGCAAAATATATACATATGTTATCCTCCAGACGTGATAAACCTTTCATAAAGTTAAACTGTGCCGCAATTCCTGAAACTCTTTTAGAAAGTGAACTGTTTGGATATATGAAAGGTGCATTTACAGGAGCATTTAAGGACAAACCGGGAAAAGTTGAATTAGCGGAAGGTGGAACGTTATTTTTAGATGAAATAGGAGATATGCCTCTATATTTACAATCTAAACTGTTGCATCTTATACAGGAAAAGGAATTTGAGAGAATTGGAGATATTAAAACTAGGAAAGCAAATATAAGAATTATTTCCGCAACTAACAAAAATCTTAAAGAATTAGTCAAAAAAGGTTTATTTAGGGAAGATTTATACTATCGTTTGAAAGTTATACATCTAGTTGTGCCACCTTTAAGAGATAGAAAGGAAGATATACCATTACTTGTAAATTACTTTTTGAAAAAATTTTCAGAGGAGTATAACAAAAAAGTCAAAGGAGTATCTCCTAAAGCTATGAAATTACTTTTAGATTACGACTACCCGGGCAACATTAGAGAATTAGAAAACATAATAGAGAGAGCTATCATTATCTGTGATAAAAAGTATATAGAGATAGACCATCTTCCTGAGGAAGTGAAAAATTTTGCTAAAAGTGAGGTTCTTAAAGAAAACAGTTATTTAAATTACAATGAAGAGGCAGAAAGAATTAGGGAAGTATTAAAACAAACAAAGGGAAACAAATCTTTAGCGGCAAAACTGCTTGGTATTCATAGGACAACTTTATGGAGAAAGATTAAAGAGTATAATATAGAGTTGTAATTGGTGGGTTAATTTGTTAATTAATTACAATTTAAAACAATATAGTTATGAGCTTTTAAAATTTAACCAAATTGTCTAACAATCCGTTAAGAAGTTGTTTATTCATAAAAAAAACGGAAATTATCAAAGTATTATTTTAAGACGACAATTTTATAGAAATTTTCATTTTAGCCAATTAACTAAATTTAATTTACTAGTAGGCGTCAAATAAGTAATTTATTTCGCTTTTGGTCTAATTTCTAAATTAGTCTAAATTAGAATTATATAAGTTCTAGAATTGTTAATATATAAAGCCAATTAGCAGTATTCAATTTCCAAATTAATGTTAACTAATTTACAAACCAGTAAAAAAAGACATTAAATTCACTTCTACAGTTTATACATTTATAATAAGAGAAAAAATGTTTAATTATTTAGGGGGATTTTATGGAATATAGAGTTGTGTTAATAAAAACACCTGACCCTAGAGGTATAACTGAAAGTTTAATAAATGGATTAAACAGAGTTTTTATTTCAAAAGGATTTAAAACTAAAATTGTAGAGCCTACACCAGAAAATATACAAAATGTTGTAAATGAAATTTATGAATTTAACCCGTTGTTTATGTTTGATTTTAATTTAGACGGAGTTATATACGGGGAAAAAGACGGTAAAAAAGTTCCTCTTGCAGATATTATGGGAAATTTACATATGAGCTGGTTTTTTGATGACCCAATGGTACACTGGATAAAACTAAAGCCAATACTAAACTCTACACAGATGGTATATCTAACAATAGATATTGAACATTCCCAATGGTTAGGTAGTTTAGGAAAAAATGTAGCTTTTCTATCACCGGGAATAGTTCCTGAAAACATACCTTCTCCAAAAACAGAAAAAGAGTTTGATGTTGCATTTGTTGGACCTGTAATAGACCCTACATTAATAGAAAACGACTGGAAACAAAGATTTGATGAACATCTATACATATACGCAGTTGAATTAGGTAGAATGTTATACAGAAATCCAGATATGCCTATAAGGTTTGGTTCAGGTTATCTGTTATCCCAGTTTAATCAACAGTTCCAAGAAGCTATGTTAAATCTACAAAGGGAAAAGGAAGACGAATTTATGACCTATTTAGCTGAAATAGGAGTTTATGCAATGAATTTAAGAAGATGGAATATCCTTGAGAATATAGACGAAGTAGAAATAAATGTTCTAGGTAAGGTTGAAGGGGAAGTCAAAGATAACATAGTAGTTTACGAAGATATTTACAAAGAAAAAGATATTTTACAGTTTTTAGCCAAATCTAAAATCTCACTTTTAAGCCATCCACCGTTTATACCTACATCTTTAGGTTATACAGCTTTTAACTCATTAGCCTGTAATACATTAACTATAAGTGAAGATAGGTTTTTCACTAAATCATTTTTCAAAGAAAATGAAGAAATTGTCCTTTACAATCCTACAGATTATCTAGATATAGTCAGTAAGGTAGCTTACTATCTAGAAAATGAAGATGAAAGGGAAGATATAGCTAATGCTGGTAGGGAAAAGGTATTTAAGGAACACACAATTGATAATAGAGGAGAATTTATAGCAAATATGATGATGGATATAGTAAAACAGGCTGAAGAAGGATTAAAAAATCAGCAAAATCAATCAGAAGGAAAAGATAACTAATCAATTATGCTTAAGTTTATAATAAAAAGAATTCTTCAGATGATACCGCTTGTTTTCGGTATCACTTTTATATCCTTTTTCATAATAAATCTTGCACCGGGGGATTATCTAACATCTTTAAAGATGAACCCACAAATATCACCTGAAACAATTGAACAGTTAAAAAAAACCTACGGCTTAGATAAACCTTTAATAGTTCAATATTTCCAATGGCTTTGGAATGCAATACAGTTTAACTTTGGTTATTCTTTCAGTTATAACGTACCAGTTATTGATTTAATAAAAGATAGAGTACCTAACACACTTTTTTTGTCTATCACATCCGCTTTGATAGCTTGGGGGCTTGCTATACCGTTAGGTATAATCTCTGCTTTGTACCAAAACAGATTTTTAGATAAGTTTATACAATTATCTGCCTTTACATTTATGTCTATACCGAATTTCTTTTTAGCTTTTCTATTTCTATTTGTAGCTGTAAAAACTGGTATTTTCCCAACAGGTGGGGCAACATCTCCAAATTATGAAGCTTTATCGTTCTGGGAGAAGATTTTAGATAGGTTATGGCATGTGTCTTTACCTGCTTTAGTTTTAGCTATAGGGTCAGTTGCAGGCTTAGTTAGATTAATGAGAAGTGCTATGATTGAGGCGTTAAACTCTGAATATGTAAAATTCGCTATAGCTAGGGGAATACCTAAGAGAAAAATTATTTTTAAGTATGCGTTGAGAAATGCTATAAACCCATTTATTACTCTGTTAGGTTTTGAGATAGCCAATCTTTTATCAGGTTCTGCTTTAGTTGAGATTATTGTAAACTGGCCGGGGATGGGTAAACTTATGTTAGATGCTGTACTATCACAGGATTTGTATCTAGTCATGGGTGGGTTATACATAGGGGCTATAATGCTCATAATTGGTAATCTTATAGCTGATATTTTACTTGCTAAGGTTGACCCACAGATTAGAAAAAAATTTTTCGGATAGATTTAATCAATTATCTGTTGGGTTAGGCAGTGGAAAGCACCTTTTCCTATCAAGATTTTATCTGCAGGTAAACCTATAACTTTTCTGTTTGAAAAGAAAGATTGAATTTTATCTAAAACAAATTTATCACTATCCTGATTAAAAATTGGCACAATAACATATTTATTTGATATATAAAAATTCATATAGTTTGCAGGTAATATATCCTCTCCGTCAGGATATTTAAACTTTATAGGTTCAGGTAAAGGTATCTCTTCTATTTTAAAATCAGACAATCTTTTTAAGATTTCCAAATTCTCCTGTAATCTTTCAAAATTTTCAGAGTTTTTGTTTGTGTCCACTGCAGTTAAAATTGTATTTTCTGAAACAAAACGGGTAATATTATCTATATGTCCATCTGTATCATCACCTACTAAACCTTTTTTTAACCAAACGATTTTATTTACTCCAAAGTAATACTTTAATATTTTTTCCAAATCTTCTTTTGATAAATCATTATTTCTGTTTTTATTCAATAAGCAGGCTTCTGTAGTTAATAAGTATCCTGAACCGTTAACATCTATCGCTCCTCCTTCCAAAACTATATCTATATCAATCCTTTTAATACCTAAAATATCGGTTATTCTTCTACCTGCTAAATCGTCAAGTTCATAAGGATATTTTTCACCCCAACCATTAAATCTAAACTTTAAAGCAACAGTTTCTCTATTTTCTTCTTTAACAAATATGGGACAGTTATCCCTACACCATACATCGTTTGTTGGATTATCTAAGATGAATATATTTTTTATTTTTTTCTTTATTAATTTCTTCTCTAAATCTATTCTATCGTCCTCAGAGTTAACATTTATATATACCCTTTCACCTTCAGAAAGATATTTAATAAAATTTAAAAACTGCTCTCTAACTTCTTCCAAATAATCAAAGAAGTTTTCGTATGAGTGTGGATAGGTTGTTATAGTTCCTTTATGTTTATACCATTCTGGTGGCATATAAAACATTTATAACTCCAAATATTTGGCTACTTCGTCTATATCAGGTGGTAGTTCTATAGGTTTTTCACTTACCTTTATTACAGTATCAGGGTCTTTTAATCCGTTTCCAGTTAGCGTGCAAACTATAGTCTCCCCTCCTTTAAACAATCCTCTTCTGTAGGCTTTTATTACCCCTGCAATTGAAGCGGCTGAAGCAGGCTCACAGAAGACCCCCTCTGTTGAAGCTACAAGTTTGTAAGCTTCAAGTATCTCCTCATCGGATACTGCATCTATAAAACCATTACTCTCTTTTGATGCCTTTAAAGCAGGTTGCCAACTGTAAGGATTTCCTATTCTTATTGCTGTTGCTATAGTTTGTGGATTTTTTATAGGGAAACCTTTAACTATCGGTGCAGAACCTTCCGCCTGCCATCCAATCATCCTAGGAAGTTTTTTGTTTTTTCCGTGTTTATGATACTCTTTATAACCTTTCCAGTAAGCAGTTATATTCCCAGCATTTCCAACTGGTATAAAATGAAAGTCAGGTGCATCACCTAAAACATCAACAATCTCAAAGGATGCAGTTTTTTGACCTTCTATCCTATACGGATTTACAGAGTTTACAACTTCAACTGGAAATCTTTTTCCAATCTCTCTAACTATTCCCAGTGCATCATCAAAATTTCCCTTTATTGCTATTATTTTTGCTCCGTATATTATCGCCTGTGATAACTTTCCTATAGCAACTGCTCCTTTTGGAAGGAGAACATAGGCTTTCATACCTGCTCTAGCGGCATAGGCAGCGGCAGAAGCAGATGTATTTCCCGTTGAAGCACATATAACTGCAGTTTTCCCATTCTCTTTAGCTTTTGATATTGCCATTGTCATACCACGGTCTTTAAATGAACCGGTAGGATTTAAGCCTTCATATTTCAAAAATATCTTTAAAGATTTATCAGGAGCTATTTCTTTAGATAGATTATTTGCCTCAATTAAAGGTGTGTTTCCCTCGTATAAACTTACTATTGGGGTTTTATCTGAAACAGGTAAAAACTCTCTATACGCCTCTATAACCCCTTTCCAACTGTAAGGTATCAAACGGGTAAACCCTCCAAAAACAGAAAAAAATTTTTTAGTAATATAAGTATAAAACAACTTTTAAAAGATAGTTTTAAAATCTTTAACGATAAATTGTAAGGAGAGAAGAAGATTAATTCAGATATTTAATCACTGAATTCTCCCTTAATTTTTGAATTAACAAATCAATCTCTTTTTTAATTTTTTCCTCAAGCTTTTTATTGTCTATCTCATCTGTTAACTTTTTCTCCATAGATAACACTTTAATAAAGTAAACTCCGTCTTTTGTATCAACTTCAAAAATATCTCCTTTTTTATAATCCCAAAGTTTTTTATCTATTTTTTCATTTAAAAAGCCTTCCTTAACATTCCGTATTAAACCTTTACT
>CAZEUK010000078.1:0-6000 GCA_964514535.1 uncultured Aquificales bacterium | reverse complement strand
TAAAATAAATTATAGTAAAAGAAAGGAAAAAGGAGGAAAGCATTATGTGAAAATATGCATATTTCTAGATTTAGTTCTTTTTTTGATAGCTTTAATTCTTTTTGGAAACAACTTCTCTCTAAACTTTCTCTTATTTCCAATTATCTGATTACAGATAAGTTGTACCTAATACAAAAGGTATTAAAGCCAAATTTAGTATAAGATAATTTTATTCATAAAAAAAACGGTTTGAGGTTGTTAAATGCTAGTAAAAGAAAGACTTTTTACACCGGGACCTGTTCCCTTACCTCCGCAAGTTATAAAAGCTTTAGGACAACAGATAATACATCATAGGACACCAGAATTTACAAAAATTTTTAAAGAGGTTAAAGCTAAATTAAAGAAACTACTTAAGACAGAAAGGGATGTATTAGTTTTTACATCTTCAGGAACAGGAAGTATGGAAGCGTCTGTAATAAACTTTTTCAGTAAAGGGGACAAAGTTTTAGTTATTAATGGCGGTAAATTTGGTCAAAGATGGTTAGAGTTGGCAAAAACATTTGGTTTAAATCCTATCAATTATCAGATAGAGTGGGGAAAGACTTATAATCCAAAAGAAGTTCAGGAGATAATAGTTAACAATCCAGATTTGAAAGGTATATTAGTTCAACATTCTGAAACTTCTACAACAACTTATCATAATGTTGAGTTTTTAGGTGAGTTAGCAAAAAAACTTGATGATTGTATTCTAGTGGTTGATGGAATAACATCTGTTGGTGTTTATGAGGTGTATCCTGAGGAGATAGGAATAGACATACTTATCACAGGTTCACAAAAGGCTTTAATGTTACCACCGGGATTAAGCATTCTTTACTATTCTGAAAAAGCGGAAAAAAGATTAAATAGAAGCGATATTCCAAAATACTATTTTGATGTAAAAAAAGAAGCTAAGAAGCAAGCAGAGGGACAGACTGCTTATACCACAGCTATCAATCTTATAATTGCCTTAAATGAAAGTTTATCTCTTATATTGGATGAAGGTTTGGAAAATCTAGCAAAAAGACATTATGTTATGGCAGAGGCTACAAGGGAAGCAGTTAAATCTTTAGGCTTAAAACTTCTATCTGAAAGCCCTTCCAACTCTGCAACAGGTGTTTATGCCCCTGAAGGTATAAATGGAGATGAGTTAAGAAAGGAATTATTAAAGTTAGGTTTTAGAGTTGCAGGAGGTCAAGACCACCTAAAAGGAAAGATATTAAGAATTGCACATATGGGATACTTTGATTATATGGATATTTTACAGATAATATCAGGGTTAGAGATGGCTTTAAATAAAATAGGATATAAAGTAGAGTTTGGAACAGGTGTTAAAAAAGCCCAAGAGATAATCTTTTCAAATTTATAAAAATCTTTTCACCACTTTTTCATCTTTTAAATTTATTTTTGTATTCAGTAAAAAGGGGGAAATTATGGGAATAAAAATAAAAGTGCCAGCTTCAACTGCAAACTTGGGAGCAGGTTTTGATACATTAGGAATTGCTTTAAATTTATACAACGAGTTCTATATAGAGGAAAGTGAAGAAGATGAAATAATTACTATTCCAAAAAATAGTGAGTTTGAAAATCCAGAAAAAAATTTATTTTTTAAAGTATTAAAGTATGTTTTAAATCTGTATGGTGAAAAAGATAAAAGATTTAAAGTTAAGCAGATAAATAGAATTCCAATATCACGAGGTTTAGGTAGTAGTGCATCTGTTATAGTTGGAGGTATAGTAGCAGGTTTTAAAATCTTAGATAAAGATTTAAACGATAAAACATTTTTTGATATAGCTTACAGATACGAAAATCATCCTGATAATTTAATTCCTGCTTATAAGGGAGGTTTTATTACAGCTTTAAAAGATGGTGATAAGACATATTACCAAAAATTATTTTTTCCTGATGATATAAAATTTGTAGTCGTTATACCAGATTTTGAGTTATCAACTGAAGAGGCAAGGAAGGTATTACCTGAAAACATACCTTTAAAGGATGCAATTTTTAATATCCAAAGGGTAGCCCTTTTTATATCAGCTTTACAAAATAGAAAATATGAGCTTTTAAAAGTTGCTATGGAAGACAGATTACACCAACCTTACAGAAAAAAACTTATACCTGAATTTGATAATGTTATAAGAAATGCCTATTCAAATGGAGCTTTAGGAGTATCTCTAAGTGGAGCAGGTAGTTCAATAGTAGCTTTAGCTAAAGAAAATTTTGATGCTATAGGTAAGGCTATGGTTGATACATTTTTAAAGGTTGGCATAAGAGCAGAATACAAAATATTAGAAAAGGATGATAGAGGTGTTTATCTTACGGAAGATTAATATATTCTTAATATTTGTTTCTATGTTTTATCTTCTATTTTACAGTTGTGGAACTAAGAAAAAATTTTTTACAGAGTTTAATCAAAATCTTAACAAGGTTATAAATCAAGATGAGTTAACATTATCAACACTTTTCGGTAAAGTTATAGAGGCTAAGCCTAACTATATAGTTATAAAGGTAGATGATAAAAAGAAAGAAATATTAACCAAAAATGTGGGAGATTTTGAGGATTATCTAATTAAAGTTTACAAGCAGAACTGTTTAAGTAGAAACGGTAAACTGGAGCTTATAGATAACGAGTTAAACAAAAAGTTTAGTGATATGATTTACAATCAAATCCAATCAAACGATTTCCCAGATGTTTATCTTGAAGAGTATTTAAAAAATGACTACAAAGTAAATTCCTTTATGGTGAAAAAGTTTTACAACATACCTGAAGACACTCTTATATTCTGTTATCTCCCTCAAAGTAAAAGATTTTACAGTTTAAAATTTGACAAAAAGAACAATCTATTAACTCTTTATAGAGGTAGCGTTTTAGAAGTTATACCTAAGTATGCAGAGGAAGAAAGTAAAAAACTAAAGGAAAAAATTCAAAAGATTATAGAAAGGGATTTAGAAAATTTAGTTTGGTTCTCTTTAAATCTACCACTCTATTATAGAGGTATAAAACTGTACTACTTTGAGGCTAGACCTGTCTATGAAACTGAAGAGGACAAAAAGGCAAATTTAGGCACTGATAGATGGGATGTTTATATAAAGTTAAAGAATACAACTTCAAAGCCTTTTATCCTAAACATAGGGAAAATTACCTTCATAATTAATGGGAAGGAGTATAAACCATTATTTAAAATAGATGATAAAGGGAATATTAAGGGAGTTGAAATATCGGGAGATTGTAAAAGAATTGAGGGAAACAGAGTAATAATACCACCTTACGGAAAGTGTAATATATACTACATATACGATAGGATAAAAAAGGAAGGAGGATTGAAATTTATAGGATTGAAAAATCTTAAAGGCGGAATACTAGTTTTTGATGTTTATCCTATATATATATGGAGTATGACAACTTACGATATGAAGATAGAAGGCTTATCAATAGAAAGTAACGAATAGGTGGAGATAGAGGTTGAAAATTTTGTCTAAAAAAGATTTAAAAACATTTATAAAGTTTTTGGATTACCTTAATGAAGGAATATTGGTAATTGATGAAAGGGAAAGTATCGTCTATATAAATAAATACGGAAAAGAGATTTTAAATTTGGAAAAACCTGAAGGTAAACATTTTTCAGATGTGATAAAAAATAATTATCTTTACTCAATTATTGCCCATAAATACGATGAAGACAAACAGGAGGAGATAATAATAGATGATAGAAAATTTTTAGTTAAGATATACCATATAGACGGTAAAAAATTTATACATTTTACAGATATTACTCCCTTTGAGATTTACAAACAGGCAAAAAAGGATTTTGTATCTAATGTTTCCCATGAATTAAAAACTCCTTTAGCAGTTTTAAAAGGAGTATTAGAAACATTGGAAAGTGAAGAAATAGACGATAATAAAAGAAAGTTTTTAAAGATGGCATTAAAGAGAATTAATCAGATGGATAGTTTAGTTAACGATTTACTTATTATTGCCCGTTTGGAAGCCCAAGAATACAAAGTTATAAAAACGGAAATAAATCTAAAAAAATTGGTTAATCAAATATTTGAAGATTTAAATTATATTGCAAGGGAAAAGAATATAAAGCTTATAAACTCTATTCCTTCAGATTTGAAAATAATGGGAGATGAGAAAAAGATTTGTATATTACTGAAAAATCTTATAGAAAATGGCGTAAAGTATAATAAAGAAAATGGATTGGTAAATGTTAAAGGATATATAAAAGATAAATACACTGTTATTGAAGTAATAGACACAGGTATAGGAATTCCTTCAAAGTCATTACCTTTAATCTTTGAAAGATTTTACAGAGTTGATAAATCTAGAAGTAGAAGTGTAGGAGGAACAGGTTTAGGTCTATCAATAGTTAAACATATAACAGAGGCACATAATGGCAAAATTGAGGTAGAAAGTGAGGTAAACAAAGGAACAAAGTTTAAAATATATCTACCTATAGAGTAGAAAATATTAATATCTAATTAAAAAAAATTATGTTTTAAATTAATCTTTTGAAGTTATATTAAAGTTAAAACTTAAATAAAATCATTTAAACTATTAACTTTTACCTTTCAATCTTAATCCTTTTCTAATAGTCAGATATTGTATAATTTTTCTAATTTTTAAAAACATTTAGAGGTATTGATGAAAGGAGGATTAATAATTCTATCAGCACCGTCAGGGGCTGGGAAAACGACTATTGAACAATTTATACTGTCTGAAATCCCAAATGTTGTAAAGGTTATAACCTGCACAACTAGAAAGCCGAGAAAAAACGAAGTAAACGGAAAGGATTATATATTCTTAACGGAAGGGGAGTTTAAAAAATTAATAGAGGAAGATTACTTTTTAGAGTATGCGATTGTTCACGGTAGATATTACGGAACACCTAAAGAAAAGGTTTTGGAGGAGATAAACAGAGGGAATGATGTACTGCTCAATATAGATGTTCAGGGAGCTATGACTATAAAAAATAAATACTCTTCCATTTTCAGTATTACTTCCATATTTATTATTCCTCCTTCAATAGATGAGTTAATAAGAAGATTGGAAAAAAGAGGGGAAACTAAAGAAGAGATAGAGAGAAGACTTAAATCTTTAGAGAAAGAATTACCTAAATGGAAGTATTACGATTTTATAGTGATAAATGATATTTTAG
Organism: uncultured Aquificales bacterium; assembly: GCA_964514535.1. GTDB lineage: Bacteria > Aquificota > Aquificia > Aquificales > Hydrogenothermaceae > QNZC01. The sequence continues at coordinate 826 of CAZEUK010000078.1, read as the reverse complement.
AAAAGGCAAAAGATGATGTAAAAAGGATTATTCTCTCACAAAGGTTAAAAACTGATAGATTTAATCTTTCAATTATCAAAGATGAAAAGTTAAAAAAATTAATGGAAATCTAGGAAGAATGGAGCTAAGAGAGTATCTGAAGAAACAGAGAGAATTAGTTGATAGTTATATTGAACAGTATTTACCTATCGGTGTTCCTAAAAAGTTATTTGATGCTATGGCTTACAGTGTTAAAGCTGGTGGGAAAAGGTTAAGACCAATACTAGTAATAGAAAGTGTAAGGTCTATTAATACATCATTGGATATAAATCTATTTATGGATGTGGCTGTTGCAGTTGAGTTTATACATACATACTCACTTATACATGATGACTTACCAGCTATGGATGACGATGACCTAAGGAGAGGAAAACCTACCTGCCACAAAGTTTTTGGAGAAGCTTTGGCAATTTTAGCAGGTGATGGCCTACAATCTTACGCCTTTGAGCTTATTTCCCAGAATAGAAGTATAAGGCCAGACAGATTAATTAAGATAATCAACAGTTTAGCCCATGGAACAGGTATTTTTGGAATGGTGGCTGGACAGGCGGCAGACATTCTATCGGAAAAGGAAAATAGTTTTAATGATGTTGAGTTTATACATAAACATAAAACAGCAAAATTTATACAGTCCTGTTGTTATATAGGTGGATTAATAGCAGATGGAACTGAAGAACAACTTGAAGCTTTAAAAAATTATGGCTTATACATTGGTTTAGCTTTTCAAATACAGGATGATATTTTAGATGAGATAGGTGATGAGAAAAAGTTAGGGAAAAGGACACAT
>CAZEUK010000077.1:0-6059 GCA_964514535.1 uncultured Aquificales bacterium | reverse complement strand
AAAAGATTGTTCATAGTATCAAAATAATTTTTACTTTTCACTCCCATAGGGTCTAGGTAGATAATTTTAACTCCATCTTTTTTTAACAAAGCTAAATATTTTGGGTTAAAAAAGTATAGAGAGGCAAATATATATCTTATTTTTTTCTTCCTAATTAATTTTGAAAGGTGAAGTATATGTTTTATTGTAGGCTTTCTACCGTGTCCTAACTCTATTACAGCTAAATAGTTTAGTCCAAAAGCCCTTGTTAGATATGGATAGAGATAATGGTAAGAGATAAAATTTTTATTGTTAAGTTTATTAAACTTATCCTCCCATTTTGTATATAAACTTACACTTTCTAAAACAAACCTTGAGTAGTTCCTATAATAAAAATCTCTATTTTTAGGGTCTAGCTTTACCAATGTTTTATAGTAGCTATTGGCAATAATTATAGCTAATCTTGGGTCTAACCATACAGCAGGGTGAAAAGTTTCATTATTATGTTCCATACCAAAATGTTGATGATGTTCTTCTATCTCAAATGTCCTTATGAGAAGATTTTCAGGAATTAAATTTCCTATTTTTATAATCTGTCCTTTTGTAATCTTAGCTAACCTTTCAACCTTAGGTTCTCCTGAGCCTATATAGACAAATATATCGGCGTTTCTAACTTTGTTTATATCTGAAATTTTATATTCGTAGATATGGAAAGATATGTTCGGGGGTATTACATAATCAACTGATACTTTATCCTTACCGATTTCTCTAAAAATATCAGCTAAAGGTTTTATGGTAGTTATTACCTTAACTTTTGCATTTACATCAAGAGAAAAAAGAAATAGTAATAAAAGAATACTTACAATCTTCTTTCCCAACATCTTTAGTCCTTATCTATCTCCTGATGTCTTAACATCTTTCCTTCTTTCATATATATAACTTCTTCAGCCAGATTAGTTGCTATATCCGCTACCCTTTCCAGATTTGAAGAAACTGTGATTAATCTTATTCCAACTTTTATATTTTTAGGGTCTTCCACCATATAGGTGTAGAGTTCTCTAATTATCTGTTCGTTTAATTTATCAACTTTATCATCCCTTGCAATAACATCTCTAGCTAATTCTGTGTCCAGTGTTTCTAAAGATTTAACAGCATCTCTAACCATTCCTATAGTTATATCTGTCATAACAGGTAAGTCTATGTACTCCTTTAACTTCGGCTTATCAATAATTCTCTCTGCCTGTTCCTTTATATTTTCTGCATGGTCTCCAATTCTCTCCAAATCTCTGTTAACGAACAAATCCATTAATAAAATTCTTAAATATTTCGCTTCAGGTTGATACCTAGCGATAGTTGTAATTATCATCGTTTCATTTTCCACTTCCATCTTATCAAGTTCCCTTTCCATACTGTCAATGTCCTTTAAATAATCCTTTTTATGTTCAATTATTGCTTTTATAGACTGTTCTATCATCTTATCAGCCAATTCAGCCATATTTATAAGTCTTTCTCTTATCTCTTCCAACCTTTTCTTTAACAAAAGCATCCTTTATCTCCTTTATATCAAAAATGTGAAGAAATATAATAAACGATTTTTCTTATTATTAATAATAAAATTTTTCATAGTGTAAAGCTCTGATTTTACAAAATCTTGACTTATTAATTTTGTAGTTTTAGAGTTAATTTTGGAGTTATACAAAATAAGAGGAATAAAGAGGAATGGAGAAAGAGATTATAAAAAAACTATTACATTTACAAGAATTAGATAAAGAAATTTATCAACTTGAAAAGATAATATCTGAATATCCAAAAGAAATTAAAAAGTTAGAAGAACAGAAGGAGGAAGAGGTTAACAAATTAAAGGAGATAGATGGAAGAATAAAAAAACTGAATATTGAGAGGAAGAATAAAGAGCTAGATATTGAAGAGTTAAGAGAAAAAATAAGGAAAACAGAAAAGGCTCTAAATAATGTTAAAACTAATCATGAATACAGAGAATTGTTAAGACAAAAGGCTTTACTTGAAAAGGAAATTTTAAATTTGGAAGATGAAGTTTTAAATCTTATGGAAAAGTTGGAAGAATTAGATAAGGAAAGGGAAAAATTGGAAAAAATTGTTAATAACGATATTGAAAGAATAGACAGATATATAGAGGAGAAAAAGAATAAACTTGAGGAAGAGAAAAAAAGGTTAGAAAAATTGAGATTAAAAAGGGAAGAATTGGCTAAGAAAATAGACGAAAAATCTTTGGAAGAGTATGAGTTGTTAAGGAAAAAAACTAAAAATGGTATAGTGATTGGAGTTGTTGATAGTGATAGTGATGCCTGTCCTGTATGTTTTATGGTTTTACCACCTAGACTTTACAGTGAAATTTTAAAAAATCCTGATAAAATCTTTAGATGTCCAAACTGTGGAAGATTTTTAACATCTTTAGAAGGTGATTAATGGCAACTATAGTTATACCGGCAAGGGAGAAATCTACAAGATTACCTAATAAACTGCTTATAAATGTAAAAGGTAAACCTATAATACGATGGACAGTTGAGAACTGTTTAAAAGTAAAGAATGCAGATAGAATAATTGTTGCCACAGATAGTGAAAGGATTAAAGACAGCTTAAAAGATTTAGATATAGATATTTTCTTAACTCCAAATAATATAAAAAGTGGTTCTGATAGGATAGCTTACATACTTCCATACATAGATGATGAAGATATTATTAATGTTCAAGGTGATGAGCCTTTAGTTAACATAGGGGATATAGAAAGGCTTATAAACTCATTAAAAAATGAAAATGTATTAACTTTAGCTTATAAAATAGAGAATGAAGAGGATTTTTTTAATCCTAATATAGTTAAAGTTGTTTTGGATAAATGGGATTATGCCCTATACTTTTCTAGAAGTCCAATACCTTATCCAAGGGATGATAGTTTTAACAGTATAAAAAGGAATGTTCTTAAACATTTAGGTATATATGGATATAAAAAAAATATTTTACATAAGTTTGCGTATGAATTGGAGCATTCTCCTATTGAGGATATAGAGAAGTTAGAACAGTTAAGATTTTTATATAACGGATATAAGATAAAAGTTGTAAAGGCTACAGAAGATACTATCGGAATAGATACAGAGGAAGATTTGGAAAGATTTAAACAGTTATTAAATCTAAAGGAGTTTTAGTTAAAACTTCAACACCTTCTTTTTTACATAAAACTATATTTTCCAATCTAACACCGCCTAATCCTTCAATGTATATACCCGGTTCAATTGTAAAAACCATACCTTCTTTTAGAACAGTTTCCGAGTTATGAGATATTCTAGGATATTCATGTATATCTATTCATATTCCATGACCTGTTGAATGGATAAAGTAATCTTTATAACCATACTTTTCAATAACTTTCCTTGCGGCTAAATCAACTTCTTTAGCCAGAATACCTTCTTTAACTATGCTTGTAGCTTCCAGATTGGCTTCCATAACGATTTTATAAATATCTATCAATTTTTGAGGAACATCACCTATAAAAATCGTTCTGGTAAAATCTGAACAGTATCCTTTATACTTCATTCCCATATCTATCAAAAGAGGTGCATCTCTTTTTATCTCTGCGGCAGACGTTTGATAATGTGGAATTGCAGAATTCTCACCGGACGCAACAATTGCAGGGAAACTTTCTCCTTCCCCTTCCTTTAAAAAAATCTGATTTATTATCTCCCTTCTAACATTTAATTCAGTTTTAAAACTTTTTATATTTTCAACTAAATAGCTAAATATCTCATCTGTTTTCTTTACAGCAGTTTTTATAATATCAATCTCTTCCTCTAATTTAACAGCTCTAATATCATCTAAAAAGCCTGAATAACCGATAAATCTTTTATCTAAATCTGTATCTTCAATTAACTCTTCATAATAGGCTAGTGTTATAACATCTTTCTCAAAACCTATTCTATCACCACCTAAAGATAGTAAATTGTCCTTTATATCATTTAAACTTTGAATTAATATAACTTCCCAATCTTTAAGTTTTTGTTTAGCCCCTAAATAATATCTGTTATCTGTAAGAAAATATCTTTTATTTTCCGTCAAAAGCACATAACCGTTTGTAGAGCTAAAATTGGTAAGGTAGAAAACATTAGAAAAAGATTTAAAGAAAAAAGAAGTTAATCCTTCAGATTTTAGTTTTTTTACAACTCTTTTTATTTTTAGATTAGCCATATTCGTACCTTACAGTGATAAAACATCTAACTCTCTGTATTTTTTCTGACCTTCTTCAAAAATGTCCCCGCCGTATATATCGTTAGCCACTATAACAGGGAAATCTTTTACAGTTAACTTTCTTATAGCTTCAGTTCCTAAATCTTCATAAGCAACCATTTCAACGGCTACTATATGTTTTGATAACAACGCTGCTAAGCCACCAAAAGCGGCAAAATATACAGCTTTATACTTCTTTAATGCTTCCTTTACTTCCTTCCCCCTCCATCCTTTACCGATAGTTCCCTTTAAACCTAACTCTAAAAGTTTAGGAGTGTATTTATCCATCCTGTAGGCAGTTGTAGGACCTGCAGAACCTATAACCTGACCCGGTTTTGGAGGAGTAGGACCTACATAGTATATAACTTGACCTTTTATATCAAATGGTAGTTTTCCAGTCTTTTCATAATCTTCTAACATTCTTTTATGGGCAGCATCTCTAGCGGTATAAATAACACCATTTATTAAAACCCTGTCTCCAACTTTTAAATCTTCAATTACTTCATCTGTTAAAGGCGTATTAATTCTTTTGAAATTTTCCATATCCTTCTCCATATAAAGTTAAAATCTTTAGATTAAATTATAACAGTTTAAACTTTTTCAGTTTAGGCACACTTACAGATGGCAAAAGGTAAACAAATACCATCTTGCAGTATACCTAGCTTGTCTTTCTACCTGTTATCTCCAATTGTCAATGGAGACTCACAGGTTACTTTTAGTTTACCCATATACTTTAATATAACATTTACTATCGGCAAAGCCGATTTTCTTTGAAATTTGTATTGTAATATATATATTCTTAATCCAAAATTTTAAAATCAAATTATATAGTTTGCAATATAGTTTAAAAAAATTACGAGCTATATCGGGAGGTTTAGTTTGCTTTTTAAAATAAAAATACTTTATAGATATTTAATAATTAGCATAATAAAAAACTTTTTAATATTACTCGGAATATTCTCTATTGTAATAGTATCGTCCCAACTATTACATCTACCATCTATAATATACCACGCAAAATTTACAGATTTTGTAAAAATACTTTTGCTTCTAAATTTTTCATTCTTCAAATTTATATTATTTTTCGGTTTTTTTATCTCAGCTACACTTGTAGGTTATAGTTTAAGAGAAAATAGAGAAATATATGCAATTTTTTCTGCAGGAATTTCTTTAAACCAACTTTTAAAGCCTATTATATATCTATCCTTATTATTTTTTATACTTGCAATAATATCAAGTTTATGGCTAGTGCCATCTGCAAACAGAGAAAGGGCTAACTTTATAACATTTAGCGTTAGACAGTACTTTTTAGATGCTGTACAGGAAAAAAATTTTTCTCATCTTTCAAAGAATACAGTTGTTTATGTAGAAAAAAGAGAAAAAGGAAAATTTAAAAATTTGTTCTTTTTCAACAAAGAAAGTGGACAGATAGTAACGTCTAATGAGGCCTTTTTTAAAGGATTAAACCTAACTTTAAAAAATGGTTATATTCAACTTCCATCAGCTAACGGAATAAATCTAATAATATTTGAAAAAGATAAATTTATAGTAGATATAGATTATATAAAAAATTACGAAATTGAAGATTTTGATAATAAAAAGTTATTAGATATTATTAATTCTAACGGTAAAGATAGATATAAAGCCTTATCTATTTTAATAGAGAGAGTATTTTTCCCAATACCATTTTTATTTATAGGAATTTTAGGATTTTTAATAGGTTTAAAATCAACTAAAGGTAAAGATTATGTCTTAGCTTTAAGTATCCTTATATCTATAATTTATATATCTATCAGCTTTTATATTTTGAAACTAATATCCAAAAG
>CAZEUK010000076.1:0-6140 GCA_964514535.1 uncultured Aquificales bacterium | reverse complement strand
CCTCACCAACGATTTTTAAAACTTTTGGATTATCTTCCGATGCTCCTTTTATATCTTCATATCTGACAGCAAACCCATCCATTCCGCTATTGTCTGCAGGCGGATTATCCCTATCTGCCAGTATATCCTCAGCTAAAACCTTATTTAAAGCGTCTGTAATAAAAACCTTTTCCTTACCTAAAGTCTTGGTATGTTTAAGTATAATCTCTAAAGCTTCCCTAAATTTAAGCATTTTTAAACCCCTTATTTAGTTTTGAAAAAATTTTTAAAATTATTATCCATTATGAAAGGTAAACCTTCCAAAGACTTTCCCCTTAAGTTTATATGACAGAGTGAACACCTTTCTATAACTTTATGTTCCCTTCTTTTTTTCATAACTTTGTCGTAAGAGTGGCAATCAAAACAGTCAGCCCCACATTGATTAACCGCATCTAACTTATGATTTTTATGACATTTAATACAACTTTGTATCGGGTCGTGGTTGGTATCTTTCGGTATATTTGTATGACACATCATACAGTCGCCATTACAGGCTAAAGATAACTTTACTGTAAAAAGAAGAATTAATAATATTAAAAGGAATTTTTTATCCATTGCCTTCCAATCTTTCCTTTGATTTTTCTTAATTTTAAACTTAATTCTGTTCAATGATGTATGATTAATAATCTTATATAGATATACTAAAATTATTTTAAATTTTGTTAGTCAGATTAACTTAAAAAAGTATTGACAAATTTTAAAATTCATCTATAATTATTAATAGAAAAAATTTAAAGGGGAGGTTATAAAAAATGGAAAGAAGACAATTACCAGCATCTTTTGTATGGAATCCATTCAGAGAATTGGCAAGAATAGAACAGGAATTAAATAAACTATTTAATGAGTTTATTCCTGCACAAAAGGTTGAAGGTGTGGCAGTAGCACCAATTATACCAAGGGTTGATGTGTATGAAACTGACGACAAAGTAATAGTAGAGGCAGAAATACCGGGAGTTAAAAAGGAAGATATTGAAGTAAAAGTAAAAGATAACAATGTTATTATCAAAGGTGAGATTAAGAGAGAAGAAGAAAAACAGGATAAGAACTTCTTTAAAGCAGAAAGATTTTACGGTAAGTTTGAAAGGGTTATACCTCTAATGGTTGAAGTTAAACCTGAAGAAGCTAAAGCTAAAATTGAAAATGGTATTTTAAGATTAGAAATACCTAAAGCGACAGCAGAAAAAGAAGTATCTATAAAAGTAGAATAAAAACAACCCAAACTTGGGTTTTTTCTCTATATCTTTTTCCATTTTGTACCAACTGGAGTGTCTTCTATAACTATACCTAAATCTTTCAATTTATCCCTTATGTAATCTGCAATATCGTATTTTTTACTCTCCCTAGCCTTATTCCTAACTTCTATTAAAGTCTTTATTAAATTTTCGTCAATCTTTACATCACTTTCTTTTTTAGCTTTTATTTCTTCCGTTTCAATACAAGGTTGTAAACTGTCAAATAAACCAAAAATATCCCTCAATATTTTATAGATTATCTCTGACGCTTCCCTGTAAGATTGTAAAGCCTTTCTAGATATTCCCCCTTCCTTAACAGCCCTGTTTTTCAGTATATTCATCTCCCTAACAAGCTTAAATATTGATGCTAAAGCTTCCGGTGAGTTAAAATCATCACTCATAGCTTCATAAAAGCCCTGTTCTGCTTTAGCTATATCGTCGTAAAGATGTCCTTCAAAATCTGGATTTTCAGGTAATTTTTCCAGAATATTAATGTCTTCAATAGCAGATTTTAGTTTGTCGTAAGCCTTCTTAGTATCCTCCATCTTTTCCCAGCTAAAATCTAATGGGCTTCTGTAATGGACAGATAAAACTAATAATCTTAAAATATCAGGTTCATATTTAGAGTATATCTCCTTTAATGTTATATAATTACCTAAAGATTTAGACATTTTTTGTCCGTTGACTGTAACTAAACCGTTATGTATCCAGTATCTAGCAAAAGGTTTATCTGTTAAAGCTTCCGCCTGAGCCAATTCATTTTCGTGATGTGGGAATGTTAAATCTAATCCTCCACCGTGAATATCTATAGTTTCTCCTAAATGTTTAAAAATCATTGCACAACATTCTGTATGCCAACCGGGACGACCTTTACCCCAAGGACTGTCCCAAGAGGGCTCTCCAGCTTTAGACCTTTTCCATAGAGCAAAATCTAAAGGGTCTCTCTTTTTGTCTGAAGCTTCAACTCTAGCACCTGCTATTAACTCATCAACACTCCTTTTTGATAACTTACCATACTCTTTAAACTTTCTAACTGAGAAATATACATCTCCGTCAACTTCGTAAGCGTAGCCTTTATCTATAAGTTTCTGGATAAAATCTATAATATCTGGGATGTGGGTCGTTACTCTAGGTTCAACATCCGCAGGCTCAATTCTAAAGTTTTCAGCATCTTCAAAATATTCCTTTATATACTTATCTGCTATAACTGTAAATGGTACACACTCCCTATTTGCCCTGTTTATAATCTTGTCGTCAACATCTGTAAAATTCCTAACAAACTTTACGTTATAGCCTAAATATCTTAAATATCTCCTAATCATATCAAAAACAATTAAACTTCTTCCGTGTCCTACATGGTTATAATCGTAAACCGTTACTCCACAGGTGTATATTTTAACTTCCCCCGGTTTTAAAGGAACAAACTCTTCTTTTTTTCCTGTCAATGTATTGTAAATTTTTAAACTCATTGTTATCCCTCTAGATAGGTTTAGTTTTAAATTTGTTGAAAATAATTTAAATTAGATAAATTGGTATGTCAAAGCTGTGTATCGGTTTAGTAAATGATAAACACCTGTACGTAAAAATTTTAACACTATCCGTTCTAATAACTTAACCTTTTCCTCTCTTTTATAGTATTTATTTTATTTATTGGTATTAGTATTAATTCTTAAAATTGTCTTCAGGTAGATTTATATTTGAGTTATTACTTTCCATAACTTTTTGAAACTTTTCAAAAGGTATTTCCTTTGTATCCAGTTCAATCCTGTAAACAGGAACTTTTATTCCTTCTTTTTTAAACTCTTCCCACATTCTCTTGTATATATTACTTCTTAACAATCTTATCTGTCTCCAATGTTTAGAATTCATCCAAAATAATAAATAAAAAAGTATGTAATAATCTTTAACTTCAAAAAACCATACCTGAGGTTTTGGGAAGGATAAAATTAAACCTTTAAATTCTTGGGTTATATCTAAAAGTATTTTTTCTACCTTTTTTATATCTGCATCGTAAGAGACCTTTACAGGAATTCTAATTCTTATTTTGTTGTGAGAATAGCTGTAGTTTACTATATTGTCAGACACAAAGGCAGAGTTTGGAATTGCTATTTCAACACCGTCTAATGTCTCAACAACAGTATTTATAACTCCTATTTCCGTTACTATACCTATAACAACGTCATTATCAAAACCTAAAAATCTTCCTGCCCTTATAGGTATCTCTAAAATATCCCCTATTTTCACCTTTTTATTAAAAATTATGATAAATCCACTTATATAGTTATTAATAATGGATTGTAAACCAAAACCTGCACCTATACCTAAAGCACCTATAAGCGGTATTAACACTTTCCAAGTTATACCTAAGATAGATAGAGATATAATTGATGCAAATAGAACACCGAAGTTATATATAATAGCCTCTATAGGTGTAGGTCTGAACTCTCCAGTTTTTTTAAACTCCCAGTATCTAATTAAAGCTTTTAATATAAAAATAAGATTTATAACAAAATTAAAGAAAAATATTGAAGCAAATAGAGAAAAAATTGATATTTGTAAAACGTCCGTTTTAACTATGTATATACTGTTTAAAACTTTTTCTATCTCATCTATATGAATTAAATTTTTCAAAATAATGTAGGATAAAAATAGATAGCCAATAGATACAACTGTAAAGACCTGTCTTTTTATATTCTGAAACTGACCTTCATACTTGTTAACGAAAGGAGTTAAAAACTCATTAAGATAGTAAAGGGTAAATATATAAAAAAGAATTATTATTATTGCTAGAGAAACACCAATTAAAAGCTCCCTTGAAAGATTTACAATGTTAACAATCCATAAAAAACCTAGTATTATGACTATAAAGTTTATGAAAAGATAATATTTAGTTAAAAATTCTCTAAGTGCGTGGTAGTTTTTAGGAATTCTTCTAGCTAAATTTGTAGTTAAAAGATATACAACTATTGATGTAGGTATTAAGGATAAAGTTTTAAAAATTACCATTAGGTTATATTCTTTACCTAATTTAAGATTAAATTTGTCTGAAATATCAACTATTGCCAAAATAACGATATTTATAAAGGCTATAAACATAACAAATTTAAATAATCTTCTGTTTGTTATAAAGGCAATTTTAAAAAGGAATTTTGTATGTTCGTATATTAAAAAGAATAGAACTAGATTTTCATAAATAGATGGGACAATTTTTACATTAAACTTGCTCTCCCACCATCTTATTAGAAAGTAGTAAACAACTAAAATAACAGTTGATAAACTTGTTCTTAGATATACGTAATACTTTGAACCCTTTAGATACTTTTTTAAAAAATTTTTGTAAAAGTAAAACCAAACAATTAAAAATATTCCTAAAACTAAAGATAAAACTTCATTTTGCCAGTTTTCATACAGATATTGGGATACTTCATTTATAAAAACTTCTATCATTATTCCAGAAAAAATTTATTTAAAACTAAAAATTAGCTTAATCCAATCTCATTCTAAAAGCAAGAATAGGGTCAACCCTAACACCGTTTATGTAAATTCCAAAATGTAAATGAGGTCCTGTAGACCTACCTGTTGAACCTATTCTACCAATCATTCTACCTGCTTTTACAAACTGTCCTTCTTTTACTGATATTTTACTTAAATGTGCGTATAAGGTATAAATACCTAAACCATGATTTATAACAACTGTATTACCTGTTAGATAAAAATTTCTAGCTAAAACAACTTTACCGGAAAGTGATGCGTAAACAGGAGTTCCCCATCTTCCTCTAAAATCAACTCCCCAATGAATATATCTTCTCTTACCGTTTAAAATCCTTAATGCTCCAAACGGAGTGCTTATTCTTAAAATTTTTAAAGGTTTACGGAAATATTTTTCTCTAAAAAGTCTGTATGTATATATTCTTAAAGTTTTTCTTAGGATTATTCTTTCCCTTTTAATTCTAGCTAAAATCTTTTTTAACTTTTCCTTATTTACTTTTCTCTTTTTAGATTTAAACCAAATCCTTGAAATTCTGTATTTCTTTTTTACAATAGGTACAGATTTTCTAAAGATTATTTTTTCATTTTTAACTAAATATATATAGGCATATCTGTCTTTAAATCTTCTATCTATCCCAAAGAATGAAGTTTTATACAGTATGGGAAATATATATTCCTTATTTCCTTTAAAATCCTCTATATACAACTCGTAAACTGCATTTTTATCAAAATTTTCTATCTTTATTTTTCCAATATCTCCTGTATAGTATTTATTTTTGTCTAAAAAAACACTTTCTCCAAAGGATAATTTTAACGTTAAAAGTAGTGAAAGATATATAAAGATTTTCTTCATTTTTAATGATTAATCTCCTTTTTTAGAATTTTACCATAAAATTTTCAAAATTATATAAAATCGTTAGAAAAAACACAACAGAGAAAATTTTTGAAATAATTTTTTTTAATGTTTCAATTTGTTCTTTTAACAGCTAGGAATTTACTATTTAGCTATATTCTTTATAACGCCTGCCGAATACTTAATTTTATAGGTTTTGATAACTTTTTTCTTCTGTATAAATTCATCAACTATAATTTTGCTTTATCTATTGATTAAAAGTAATTTTTTATTTGTTATAAAAACTTTATTTATTCAGATTAACTCTCATTGATAAAAAGTTTAACTTAGTATTAAAAGAATTGTTAGCTTAATTGAAATATTCTAGAGCAGTAAGATAAGGTTTTGAAACATTGGAAAGAGTTTGAGATTTTATTAATAGTATTCTCTGCTTATCCAGATATTTAAACTAATGTACTAAACAATCGTTTTACTAGTTGTCTTATAAATTTTATTGGTTTATAACTAAATAAAATAAAATTTATTTT
>CAZEUK010000075.1:0-6176 GCA_964514535.1 uncultured Aquificales bacterium | reverse complement strand
AAAAAGTTTTTTAAAGTTGAATATTGTCAATTAGTCGTGTGTTTCCGACAAAAACGGCTACGGCTATAATATCTCCCTTTTCAACTTTTGTTTTAGGTTCTAAAGTCTCACTGTCAACTATTTCTACATACTGTATGCGGGTGTAAGGATAAGAATTAATAATATTTTTAATTAATTTAATTAGTTTATACGGGTCTGTTTCCCCTGCTTCAAATTTCTTTTTAGCTTCAAATAAAGCCTTAGATATGGATAAAGCAGATTTTCTCTCTTCAGGGGACAAATATTTATTCCTAGAAGATAAAGCCAATCCATCAGCTTCCCTAACTATAGGACAACCTATTATCTCAATATCCATATTTAAATCTTTAACCATTCTTTCTATTACTTTTAACTGTTGATAATCCTTTTTTCCAAAGTATGCCCTATCAGGTTTTACTATATTGAAAAGTTTATTTACAACTGTAGTAACTCCTTTAAAATGTCCTTCCCTAAAAGCACCGCATAGTCTTTCAGTTAATCCTTCAACAACGACAAATGTACTGTAGCCACTTGGATACATCTCCTTTTGGGATGGATTGAATAGGTAGTTAACTCCAACTTCTTTACAGATTTTTAAATCCCTTTCTATATCCCTAGGATATTTGTCGAAATCTTCATTTTTGCCAAACTGTATAGGATTTACGAAAACACTAACAATAGTTATGTCGTTTTCCCTTTTAGAACATTCCATTAAAGATATATGTCCTTCGTGTAAATAGCCCATTGTTGGAACAAAGCCTATAGATAAACCTTCAATTTTTAAATCTTTTACTATCTCCTTCATCTCAGAAATGGATTTAATTAACTTTGTTTGTCCCATAGAAAAAACTCCTAATTTTAATCAAATTTTATTTTAGTTTTAACCAATTATATAATTTAAAAAAATTAAATGTTAGCGGAGTTTTATATGATAAGTAGAATACTTGTAGGCACGGATGGTTCTAAACACGCAATTACAGCGGAAGAATACGGAATATACCTGTCTAAAAAACTTAAAAGACCTGTAATTGCTATTTATATAATGGATAAAAAACTTATAAGTGAAGCGATTATAGAAGATGTTGTGGCGGCTTTAGGTTTTGGAGAGTATGGGGATATTACAGATAAAATAGAGGAATATTTAGACGAGAAAGGTAAAGCTATACTGAAAGCCTTTGCAGTTAAATGTAGAAAAGCAGGTGCAGACTGTTCAATTGCACAGGCATTAGGTTTTGTTGCTTATGAGCTTGTAAATATGGCAGACCCTGAAGATTTATTAATTATAGGGAAAAAAGGAGTTCATGAGGATATACTACCCTTTAGATTAGGTTCAACTGCAGAAAGTATAGCACGACATTCTAAATGTCCAGTTTTACTTGCAGATAAGGAGTTTAGAGAGATAAAAAATATTGTTATAGGTTTTAATGGAAGGGGCAAATCTATAAAAGCTCTACAGTTTGCCACTGATTTAGCAAAAAGTTTAGGATTGGAAAGTATAACTGTTTTATCTGTATTGAACAAAGATGATGAGGAAACAAAGCTACAGCTAAAACAGATGGTTAAAGGGACGGTATCAGGTATAGATTATCAGTTAATATTTAAAATTGGTTATCCTGAGGAAGAGATATTAAGTTATACAAAGGAAAATGATACAGATTTATTGGTTATAGGAGCTTTTGGAGAAAGTAGATTAAAGGAGCTTATATTAGGAAGCACCACCTCATTTTTAATACAAAAAACAGATATACCTGTTTTAGTGGTTAAATAAAAAAATAAGCCTGTAAACCGATTATAATAATTTAGTTAAAAATTTGGGAGAGGTGTTTAATGTCTGTAAGGATTATATACGTTAGACATGCAGAAAGTTTATGGAATCCTATAGGAAAGTATCAGGGAAGATTAGACCCAGAGTTAAGTGAGAGGGGGCACAGACAGGCTAAATTGTTGGCTAAAGCTTTAAAAAAGTATAATCCAACGGTTTTATACTCAAGCCCTTTAAAGAGGACATATCTAACAGCAGAGTATATATCTAAAGAGTTAAATCTACCTATAAATATAAATGAGGATATTATAGAGATAGACCACGGAGATTGGTCAGGTTTACTGGTAGAAGAGGTTAAAGAGAAATACAGTGATATGTTTAGGGATTGGCTGTACAGTCCTGAAAAAGTCCAATTTCCAAACGGAGAAAATCTTAACGAAGTTTACAAAAGGGTAAAAAAGTTCCAAGACGAAGCTTTAGACAAACATGATGGAGAGACGATAATAGCAGTTTCCCACACAGTTCCGATAAGAGCTTCTCTCGTTGCAGGCTTAGATTTGCCACTTTCAAAATTTTGGAGTTTTGGATGTGATAACGCATCTTATTCAATATTAGATTACGACAAAGTTAGGCCTATTCTTTACAAATTAAACAACACATACTTTTTAGGTGAAGAGTTTGTTCCAGCCCTTGACGCACTTTAAGGAGAGTTCTAAATGAAGATAGATATTCCGTTAGGAGTTAGAGTTTATAACAGAAAAGAAACTGAAGAAATAGAGTATATATTAAAGAAAATAAGAAAAATATTTGAAAGATGGGGTTATGAAAGGATTATATTACCTACATTTGAGTATTACGATGTTCACAAGAGAGGTTTAAGTAAAAATTTAAGGGAAAAAACATTTAAACCTATAGATAGGACAACAGGAGATATTTTAGCTTTAAGGTCTGATTTTACAGCCCAAGTTGCAAGGTATTACGCATCTCTTAAGGAGAAAGATAAACCTAAAAGATATTATTATCTAGGGAGAATATTTAGATATTACTCTCCAAAATCTAATAAACTATGGGAAAATTTTCAGTTAGGCTTAGAGTTAATAGGAGTTCCTAGATTAGAAGCGGAGGCGGAGATAATCTCAATTGCTGTAATGTCTTTAAGGGAGCTTAACATTAAAAACTATCAGATAGATATTAACAATATAAAAATTTATAAAGTATTAAAGGAGATTTTAGCTCTTTCAGAGGAAGAGTATTTAATATTTATGGATATAATTAAACAGAGAAAAAAATTTCTTTTTTATACAGATGTAAACCAGTATATCAACGATATAATTCCCTCCTGTAAACCTGACAAAACCCAAATATCTGAGAATTTAAAAAGCTTACAGAAAAAGATTAATGACAATATAAATATAAAAAATTTTATTGATACTATTTTAGAAAATCAGTTTGATATAGAAGGTTTAAAAGATTTAATGAACAGTGTGAGAAATTATTCCGATTTAGTTTTAGCTTTAAATGAGTTAATAGATATATATTCCATACTTGAAGAGTATGAAGTTAACGAAAATATAATTTTTGATTTGGGAGAACCGAGGGAGTTTTCATACTATACAGGAATAGTTTTTGAGATTTTTATACAGGATTTTGAGAAACAGATTGGTCAAGGTGGAAGATACGACAATCTTATGGAAAAGTATAACGGTTCAATACCTGCGGTAGGCTTCGCATTTAACATACTAAACATTTGGGAGTATTTATCTTCTAAAAATCTTTTAAATATACCTTCAAAAAGGGATTTTTACATCATAGATACAAGTAATAATAAGAGAAGAGCTTACAAGATTGCTAAAAAGTTAAGAGAAAAGGGATACAACGTAGCAAGGGATATTTTGGACAGAGATTACAGAAAATCGTTAGAGTTTGCCATAAAGGAAGGTTATAAAAATGTGATACTAATTTTTGAAGATAATGAAAAGGAAATATGTCTTTGTAAAAGGGTGGATGGAAAAAGTTTAAACAAATATGAAGAATGTAAAGAGTTAAGCTGTAATGAGATAGACTGTGAGGAGATTGTATGTAAAAAGTTTGATATAAAAACATTTTTAGAAAGTATAAAAATTAAAGAAGAGAGGTAGATTATGGAGTTTTCAGAAAGGATAAAGAGGGTTCAACCTTCACAAACTTTAGTTATTACCGCGAAGGCTAAAGAATTAAAGGCTAAAGGAATTGATATTCTCTCCTTTGGAGCAGGAGAGCCAGATTTTGATACTCCCGATTTTGTTAAAGAGGGTGCAATTCAGGCGTTAAAAGAAGGTAAGACAAAGTACACACCTTCAGCAGGTATCCCTGAGCTAAGGGAAGCTTTAGCAGAAAGGGTTAAGGAAAAGAATAATATAGATTGTAAACAGTCGGAGGTTATTATAACCCCCGGTGCTAAGATGGGGTTATACGAAATATTTACAGTTATTCTAAATGAGGGAGATGAGGTTATAGTTCCAGCTCCTTACTGGGTTTCATACACAGAACAGATAAAGCTATGTGATGGAGTTCCTAAAATTTTAGACTTAGATGAAGAAAACGGTTTTGTGTTAACAGCAGACAGATTAAAGGAAGCAATAACACCAAAAACTAAAGCTTTAGTCTTAAACACTCCCTCAAATCCAACAGGTGCAGTTATACCAAAGGAAGAGCTAGAAAAAATAGCAGAAGTATGTTTAAAAAATAATATTCTTATCATATCTGATGAGTGTTATGAAGAGTTCTGTTATGACAAGGAGCATTTCAGTATAGCTTCAATATCAGAGGAGGTTAAAAATATAACTTTCACAGTTAACGCATTCTCAAAATCCTACTCTATGACAGGCTGGAGACTTGGATGGGTGATAGCAAATGAAGAGTATATTAAAAAGTTAACGATTGTCCAATCCCAAACAGTTTCCAATCCTACATCTTTCGCCCAGTATGGAGCTTTGAAGGCATTGGAGGATAAAGGTAAATTCCCACAAATGATGAAAGAAGAGTTTAAAAAGAGAAGAGATTTTGTGTATGATAGATTTATATCTATTGACGGAGTAAAATCAACAAAACCTGAAGGAGCATTCTACATATTCCCTAACTTGTCAAACTTTATAGATGGAGAAAGAATTAAGAATGATATAGATTTAACAACCTACCTATTAGAAGAAGGTAAAGTTGCAGTTGTTCCCGGTTCTGCATTTGGAAAGGAAGGTTATATAAGGCTGTCCTACGCAACATCTATGGAAAATTTAAAAGAAGGTATGGAAAGGATAGAGGAAGCTTTAAAAAAATTAAAATCTATTTAAGAAAAATCTGTTCTATCTAAGAAATCTTTATCAAAAATAATAACCTCTATCTCGTCTCCTTCTTTTTTCTCATAATCTCCAACTTCCATTAAAGCCAATCCGTTAGCATAAACCATTCCTGTTAAAATGTTTGACCCTTGCTTTCCAAATGGAGTTGCAAAAAACTCACCATCTTTATACTCAACGTAAACCCTTACAAACTCCAATCTTTCAGCCTTCTTTCTCCTATAATCTGTTTTCAGTTTAGCTTTAATAATAGGATTAAATATCCTCTCTTCCCCTCTCATCTTTCTGATAACAGGTTTAACGAAATTTTCAAAAACAACCATTGACGCAACAGGATTTCCCGGAAGACCAAAGAATAGTTTTTCTTTATTCTCTCCCCAAACACCGAAAACGACAGGTTTACCCGGTTTTTGAGCCACTTTCCAAAAAACAATCTCAACATCTAAAACTTTTTGAACAAAATCCCTTACCAAGTCATACTTACCCATAGAAACGCCACCACTTGTTATAAGAATATCACTGTTTCTAGCATTTAACAGTTTTTCCTCTATATCTTTAGGGTTATCCTTTACAAAACCACCTATAATAGGTATTCCCCCAGCTTCCAAAACTTGACCGTATATAGAGTATGTATTAGAAGTCCTTATCTGTGATGGAGAAGTTATGCTTTCCCCAACATCAACAATCTCATCACCTGTGGTAAGTATGCAAACCTTAGGAGATTGGTAAACATAAACGCTAGCTTTATTGACAGAGGCTAAAACTCCCATCTCAGCAGGTCTGATTTTTTTACCTTTCTTTATTAAAACGTCTCCCCTTTTATAATCTTCTCCCTGTCTTCTTATATTTGCCCCTTTTTTCAACTCTTTGTATATGTAAACCTTATCACCTTCAACCTTAGTTAATTCCTTCTGAACAACTGTATCTGCACCTTCAGGAATTAACCCACCTGTATATATATAACAGGCTTCACCTTTGCCAATCTTCACACTATTACCACCTGCTTTAGCCTCACCAACGATTTTTAAAACTTTTGGATTATCTTCCGATGCTCCTTTTATATC
>CAZEUK010000074.1:0-6194 GCA_964514535.1 uncultured Aquificales bacterium | reverse complement strand
CCTTCTGCATCATACAAGCCACCTATAAAGGCAAAAACTTCTTCATCTGGAAGTGTACCAAGCCAGTCTGGTATAGTTTTGTCAAAAACAATTTCAGGAAAGTTTAATTTCATCCAATTTAATAGATAGACGCTGTTAATTCTTAAAACATAATGATTATTTTCAGTGTGTAGTCTAACTTTAACTTTAAAAATATCTTCTATTAAATCTTTATATTCTTCTAAAATTTCCCTTTTTGCGTCTTTAAACTTTATACCTCTTTTATCTATAGAGCCATCACCTAAAAAATATCCTAGAAACCTCATTAATTTAGGATTTGTCTTTTCTGGAAATTCAATATAATTTCTATATGTGCTTATAGGTTTAAAATGTTCATTTATCTCAATTTCTAAAACTGCTAAAGTTTCACTACTTGGATTTCTATCTCTTCTTTTTAAATGTTCCATTACCGATTTAGATAACCTATTACCATTTTTATGTAAAGCCTCTTTTAAGAGCTCCCAACCTTCATTGTCAGGCTCATAGTAAACCCTGTAATCTATGTTTTTTAAGTTCTTAGACTTACCTTGAATATCTATTTTTTCAGCTAAGATGAGTAAATCTCCTTCTTTAAGCTCTAAAGCCATTTTTTCAACAACTTTTCCTAAATTAACATCAAAAACATAAACTTTATGATATGGAGTTATTTTCATATCTGTAGATGATGTTCTTATATGAAGTAAATTTTTGGCTAAATGTTTATATACTTTTGCCTTTTTTCCTTTAAATTTTCCTTCCCTAAAATCATACGCTAAAACCTCTACCTCATGCGGTAAATCTTTAATTTTCTTTATACTTCCATCAGCAAGTAGAATTAAACTATCAGGATGATAACAATGTCCTATACCTATCTCACCTTTTAAATCTTTTCCCCATAGATGTTCTTGTAAATCCTTTATCTTACCGACCTTTTTTTCTACTTTTATTCCGTCCTCATCTATAATTGCTATTCCAGCACTATCATAACCTCTGTACTCTAATCTTTGTAAACCATACATTAAAACAGGAACAACATTTCTTTTACCTACATAACCTATAATTCCGCACATTTATAACTACACCTCTGTGATTAATAAAGTTATTGAGACTATATAATATCTGTTTGTTATAATCTTTATCAATAATTCAGCTTTAGAAAAAATTCCAATATTAAAATGGATTTAAATCATAATTGAAGATTTAAGCTCAATAATTGTAGTAATATTAAAGCCAACTTTGGAATTAAGTTCAGTTAATCTGCTCTAATTAGCACACGTCAATTCTGAAATTAAATTTAGTTGGTTTATTCTAATAGGCCAAAATAAAGTATTTCAATTAAATTGATACTTCGTTAAAATCAAAAGGTTATAAAATTATGTTGCCTTAAATCTAAATTTTAATACTTTCTGAACTCAATGTAATATTAAAATTCTAAAATTTTTAATTTTCACAGTCTTAATAAATAAGGTATTAAAATTAGAAATTAAATCTTTCCAACTCTTTCAAATAATTCTTCTCTATATCTTCCATATATGAATAGGCAGTTAAATCTGTTGTTATCGGAGTTATTGATATATATCCATTCTTAACTGCTGTGTAGTCTGAGTTTTCATCACATACACCACTTAAATTTTCTCTTCCACCTATCCAGTAATATTTATAACCTGAAGGAGATATATACTCCTTAACTTCTTCTTCGTATGCTCCTCTTCCCTGCTTTGTAATCTTTATACCTTTTATATCTTTTTCAGAGATTGTAGGAATAGATATATTGAAAAAAACTTTTTCTGGTAAACCTTTTTTTAAAACAGTTTCTATGATTGGATAGGAAAGTTTAGCTAACGTTTTATAATCCTTCACATTGGAAGAAGAGGGAGATATTGCCACAGAGTTAAATCCTAAAAATCTACCTTCTCTAGCTGCTCCAACTGTTCCAGAGTAGAATATATCATTCCCTAAATTTGGACCTGTATTTATTCCTGAAATAAGTATATCTGGCTTTTTCTTTTTTAAAATAACGAAATATCCTAAGTGGACACAATCGGCAGGTGTACCATCTTCTATATAGTAAAAATCATCTTCAAGTTTAACTATTCTCAAAGGTCTAGTAAATGTTAGGGAATGGCTTGACCCGGACATATTCCTATCAGGTGCAACTGTGATAACTGTAAAGCCTTTCTCTTTTAAAAATTCTCTAATAGCTAATAATCCTTCTGAACGGTAACCGTCATCATTAACTAGCAAGATTAATTTTTCTGACATTATTTAACCTTTGGAAAATGTAAGAATAAAAAAGAAAGGGAAAGATTTTAAGCTTTTATTTCTTTTATTTCTATTAAAGTGTAAGGCTGTCTATGACCTCTCCATCTTTTGTAATTCTTTTTTCTTTTAAATTTAAAAACAATTACCTTCTTATGTTTTCCGTGTTCCTTCACCTCTGCAACGGTTTTTCCTTCAGTTTTTATCTCTCCGTTATCATCTCTAACTAGTAAAGTCTTTAACTCAATCTGTTCTCCTTCGTTAGCGTTTAGCTTCTCTACTTTAATCTTATCTCCAGTCTTAACTTTATACTGCTTCCCACCAGTTTCTATAATTGCGTACATTAGGTAAAAGACCTCCTTATTATTAATAGCAAAACTCTATTCTAACATAATTTTTTTATCTATTTAAGGGCTTCTTCAGGGATAGATACTCTTATAACTCCTCTAAAATCACCGACCTTATAACCTATAGCTTTATCATTTGGATAAATAGTTTTTATTTTTTGATATACATTGTCATCTATATATTTTTTATCTCCATGACAGGTTAAACACACAGGAGCAACTTTTAAAGGTTTGTAATATCTGTAATATGTTTTACCATCTTCTTTAACTATTTGGATATAATATTTAGGTAGTTTACCTTCCTCTTTCAATTTTGTTTCAAAGTATCTTAAAGCCTCCTTTTCGTAATTGTCAGGTGCATTTGCAGGATTTCTATACTTGAAAGATGTTCTCTTTATTTTTATTCCGTGGTCTATCCTTTCCTCAACCTGTTTAGTTAAAGGTATAGCCTTTTGTGAACATACATCAATAGCTTTCTTAGGGTCATCTTTTAAAGCATTCTTTAGCTCACCTTTTAAAGTTTTTAACAATTCTTTAGCAGTGGCTTCTCCTATTTCTATAACTTTTTTCTCGTTTGAAGGGTTTAATTTAACCTTATCTTCCTTAGTTTGACAACCTGCAAGGACAACTCCACCGATTAAAACAGGCAGTATAAATCTCTTTTTCATTAGAGAACCTCCATTCACTTGTTTTTAAACATTATAAATTGATTAGACTGTTTGAGATTATAAAAATTTTCATAAATTAGTTAGCATTTTCTAATCTGTTAGACAGATAAACTTTTCCAATTGATTAACATCAATTCTCTTGTAAAGTTATAAGAATATTATTATATTTAAATAAGACTTTGAATAAGTTTTATTAATTTTACAATGATAATAATCAGGTTTAATAAAACTGTCTAAGGGGAGTGATAAAATGGAGAAAAAAACAAAGGAAATTCAAAACCTGTCTCAAAATAATCAAACAAACTCTTCAACAACTAATCTGTCCCGTAGAGATTTCCTTAAAGCCAGTGCAGTTGTAGCTGCCGCAATGTCTGTTGGTATGAATATACCTGAGGAACTGGTTCAAAAAGCTGAAGCTGGTGAAAGGGGATGGAGATGGGATAAGGCAGTTTGCCGTTTCTGTGGAACAGGTTGTGGAATTATGATTGCTGTAAAAAACGACAGAATTGTTGCTGTTAAGGGTGACCCTAAAGCTCCAGTTAACAAAGGTCTTAACTGTATTAAGGGATACTTTACCGCAAAAATAATGTACGGTGCTGACAGATTAACTAAGCCTCTATTAAGGGTTAATGAAAAGGGTGAGTTTGACAAAAAAGGTAAGTTTAAACCTGTAAGCTGGAAAAAAGCTTATGAAGTGATGGCTCAACAGTTTAAAAAGGCTTACAACGAGTTAGGACCTGAAGGTGTGGCAATATTCGGGTCTGGACAATATACGATAATGGAAGGTTATGCAGCTGCTAAGTTGATGAAGGCAGGCTTCCGTTCCAACAATATAGACCCTAACGCTAGACACTGTATGGCATCTGCAGTTGTTGGATTTATCCAGACATACGGAATAGACGAACCACCGGGATGTTATGACGATATAGAGTTGACAGATACAATCTTTGTTTGGGGCTCAAATATGGCTGAAATGCACCCTATACTATGGGCTAGGGTGACGGACAGAAAGTTATCAGACCCTGACAGAGTTAAAGTTGTTGTTCTATCAACATTCAGACATAGAACTATGGATTTGGCAGATATAGATATTGTCTTTAGACCACAAACAGATTTGGCTATTATGAACTACATCGCTAGGGAGATAGTTTACAACCATCCTGAAGCAATAGATTGGGATTTCGTTAAAAACCACTGTGTATTTACGACAGGTCCAATAGATACCGGTTATGGAATGAGACATCCTAATGAAGCTAAAAAGTTAGGTTATTCTGCTAAAGAGTTAAAGATAATAAGCAAAGAAGCTGCAAAAAGGGTTTCAGATTTAGAAGCTCCAGCTTTAAGTGTTTACGGCTACAAAAAAGGTGATTTAATCAAAATGAATAATAGAAAATCTGCTGGTAAACACTGGATTATATCATTTGAAGAATTTAAAAAAGCTTTAGAACCTTATACTTTAGACTATGTAGCTAGAATAGCTAAAGGAGACCCTGACGAGCCGTTAGAACAGTTTAAAGCTAAACTGAAAAAAATGGCAGAGTTATACATAGATAAAAATAGAAAAGCTGTAACATTCTGGACTATGGGATTTAACCAGCACACAAGGGGTAGCTGGGTTAACGAACAGGCTTATATGATACACCACCTATTAGGAAAACAGGCTCAACCGGGTAATGGGGCATTCTCTATAACTGGTCAACCTTCTGCCTGTGGAACAGCTAGGGAAGTAGGAACATTCTCCCACAGATTACCAGCTGATATGGTTGTTAAAAATCCTAAACATAGAAAGATTGCAGAAAATATATGGAAAATACCACACGGTACAATAAATCCGAAGGTTGGTTCTCATATAGTCAAAATAATGAGAGACCTTGAAGATGGAAAAATCAAGTTTGCTTGGGTTCAAGTATGTAATCCATGGCAAGACACAGCAAACGCTAACCACTGGATAAAGGCCGCTAGAAAAATGGATAACTTTATAGTTGTTTCTGACAGTTATCCCGGTGTATCTGCTAAAGTTGCAGACCTAATACTACCTGCGGCTATGATATACGAAAAATGGGGAGCTTATGGAAATGCAGAGAGAAGAACTCAACACTGGAGACAACAGGTAACACCACCGGGAGAGGCAATGCCAGATATTTACCATATAGTTGAATTTTCCAAATTCTTTAAATTGAAAGAAGTTTGGAAAGAGTGGAAATTAAGTGATGGAACTGTTTTACCTAATGTCTTAAACGAAGCTAAGAAAATGGGATATAGCCCAGATGATACATTGTTTGATGTCTTATTCTCAGAAAAAGCGTTCAAAAGAACAATACCTAATGTAGATTTAAGATACCCTCAACCTGTTGCTAAAAACCCTAACACTGGAGAAGTCCATCCTAATACCTTAGCTGTTGGAGATAAGAGAAAGGTAATAGGTGTTGATGGTAAAGAGTGGAAAGGTTATGGCTTCTTTATAGAAAAAGCACTTTGGGAAGAGTATAGACTGTTTGGTTTAGGACATGGACACGATTTAGCAGACTTTGATACATACCACAGAGTTAGAGGTTTAAGATGGCCTGTAGTTGATGGTAAGGAAACTCCTTGGAGATTTAACGCAGATTATGACCCATATGCAAGAAAAGAAATACAGGCAGGCCGTTCAACTGGTAAGTTTGCATTTTACGGTCCAGCATTCAAAAAACTACCTACAGGAGATTTATACGGAGTTAAAGATAAAAAATTAGTTGATTTGACCAATAAAGCAAAAATATTCTTTAGACCTTATATGGACCCACCTGAACCACCTGATAATGAGTATCCATTCTGGTTGGCAACTGGAAGGGTTCTAGAACATTGGCACTCAGGTACTATGACAATGAGAGTTCCAGAGTTATACAGGGCTATGCCTGAAGCT
>CAZEUK010000073.1:0-6199 GCA_964514535.1 uncultured Aquificales bacterium | reverse complement strand
GCATTTGAGTTAACAGATAAAAAATGGAGATTTAAGCCTATAAATGTTTACTACCACTTTTATGTTGTATCAAAATACGCATCATTAAAATCTTTAAAGGATGTTTATGAATGGGTAAAGAAACAGGAAACAACACCTATATTTGCATCTGATTACATAAAATCCGTTCTTGGATACAGAAGGTCAGTTGTTGCATACGACGGTAAAGGCTGGTTAATAAGGTCAAAGGGTGATTTGGCAGGTTTAAAGACAGATGGAAAAATTGCAAGTTTAAAAATGTTTGGAAAGGTTTATATTGATTTATATAAGAGCAAAGGAGTTGCTGGATACAGGTATCTACCAGAAAAGAATATGACATATATTAATATAGACAGGTCAGGGGATTACTATCTGGTTTTATCATATAATTCTGTCAAAAATTTAAGTTATATTTATAGCTTTAACGGTTTTATTAAAAAAGTTAAAAAAGAAAAAAATGGGTTTATTTATTATTTAAAAAGCTATGTTCCTGCAGAGATAAAGTTTGCAGACAGTTCTAGTTGCAATATTAATATAAATAGAAAAGATTTTAGGGTTTTTAAATTTAAAAATTTAAAGATTTACAAGTTTAAAAAGGGTGGAGATATAAAAGTTGAAATTTTATGTAAATAAGGATGAAAACTTACCTATAGAGGCTAATAAGAAGGAAGTAGATAAAAAAGGTAGTAGAAGTAATATAAAACTTATATCAGGTCTTGAACTAACAGGGCTATTTCTAGCTGTTTTACTTATTGTATATGTCCTATTTCCAAACGAAAAACTTTACTACTACATACAGAGACAGATAAAAGAGTTTAAAAGTGAGGAAGAGGATGTATTTCTAAGTATTAAATATCTTGAAAAGTTATTAAAAAAACATCCTAGACAGAAAGATTTAAGGGTAGCTTTAATAAGAAAGTTTATAGAGATTGGAGAGTTTGAGAAAGCTAAAGAGCATTTAGCAAAATATAAAGAGTACTTTGGCGACGACGATATAAGTATATCCTTAGAGTTAGCTATACTTGAAAACGAGTTATTCATAGAGAAAGAAAGAAACACTGCTAAAGCTGAGGTATTAAAGGAAAGAATAAAAAGTTTAATAAAAAACAGTGTTGATAAAGTTAACGATACATATACCCTAGAAGAGTTTTACACAAAGGCTAAAGAGTTTGGTTTGCCAAAAACTGCATTAAAAATAGCTTTAAAACTGGCTACGCTGTACAAAACTCCCCAATCCCAAGCAAAGTTAAAATATTTAAAAGATAAAGAAATTGAATGGTTAAAAAGAGCATTTTACGATGCAATATCTGTTGGAAATTATAAAGTTGCAGAAAATACATACCTAAAGCTAAGCGTAGAGGATAGAAAAAATTATCTAAAGTATACAAAGGATATAGCAAACTTTGAGATAAGTATAGGAAGACTTGAAGAAGCTAGTAAACATCTTGCAGAGGCTATAAAGCTAGAAAAGGACAAAAAACAGAAAATTAAACTTTTAGAAAAATTAGCTGAAGTTGATACTTGGAGACATAGATATGATGAAGCTGTAAAACATTACATTGTTGCAATGAATTTAAGTGATGATTACGATACAAAGAAAAAATTTTTTCTTGATGCTTTACAGAGAGCATTATGGAGCGGAAACTTAGATAATGCAGTTGCCATTATTGAAACTTACGGGACATTCTTTTTAAATGATAAAGAAGTTTTAAAAAAGATTATAGACGTTTACTTACAGAAGGGAGATGTTAACAAAGCTTATCTCTTAGCTAAAAAGGGACATGATTTATTTAAATCTGATATATCTTTAACTAAATCTTTAGCTAAACTGTCTTTATGGAATTCTAAAGTTGAGGAAAGTTTCAGATATTACCTTGAAATATACGCAAAAACAAAGGACAGTTCTATAAAACCACAATTATTAAATCTAGCGTTAGCATTAAACAAATATTTTGTTGCAAAAGAAATATTAGAGGAAGAGTTTAAAAAAGGTAAGTTTGAAAATTGGAAAAAGTTAGCTGAGATTTATACACATCTCGGTGAGGTTGAAAAGGCCATAGCTATCCTAAGGGAAGCTTATAAAAAGGAAAAAGATATAAAAATATTAAAACAGATAGTAAAACTTGAGTTGTCTATTAATGATATTAACGGTGCTTTAAAAGATTTAGATACCCTTCTAGCCAAAGGTGATTTAGATGTTTTAGATGCACAGGAATTGGCGTATTTGTTATACATAAACAAACAGTATGATAAATCTTTACAAGTTTTAAAATTAGTAAAAAATAAGGCTACAACTAAAGATATTCTATACTGGACAACCTTAGCTGATATAGCTTGGGATTTAAGGGATAAGAAAACTTCAATAGAAGTCGCAGAGTACCTATTGAAAAATGGTTTAGCTAGGGATATAGATATACAAAGATTAATTATTTACTATGCAGAAAATAAAAAATTTAAAAAAGTTGAGGTTTTAGCTAAAAAGCTTTTAGAAACAAAAAAATCAGAGTTTGCCTACTATCACTATTTAAACTCTCTGTATAACCTTGGAAAGTATAAAGAGGTAGTTAAATTTATATCATCCCTTTCCCAAAACGAAATGGATAAACTTAAAAACAAATCTTTCTTCTGGGGAATATACGCAAACAGTTTAGCTAAACTTGGAAAGATAGAAGAGGCTATAAAAGTTTACGAGTTAGCTTTAAAATATAATCCTGACAATAAAGATTTAATATACTCCTTCCTTTGGTTCTTAGTTGACAATAAAAGAGATAAACTGTTAACAAAATATCTGGTTAAATATAGAGATTTAGCTTACAGCGATAAAAAGTTTACATTCCTTTACGCTGTAGCTTACACAAGTATGCAAAACTCATTAGAAGCAAAACCTTTCCTAAAAAGGCTTATAGATATAGAACCTAACAACGTTGATTATATGCTTATGTATGCAGATGTTCTGGATTTGGAAGGTCAAACAGAGATTGCAGATAAGTACAGATTTAAACTTTGGCAACAGTTAAGACAAAAATTAAATAAAAATCCAAACCTTATAAATGATAGGGAGTTTTTAAAGGATTATCTAAGATTGGCGATAAAATTTTTACCTGCTGTTAAAATTGAAGCTTTAATGGAAAAGGCTAAGGGAATTTTAACACCTAAAGATTATGCAGGTATAAAGATAAGTTGGTATCTGGCTAGAGGTGAGTATGAAAAAGCTAAACAGTTGGTAAGGGAAGGTTTAGGAGTAGAGCCTTGGATGAAGTTATCCATAGCTTTACAAGAATACGATAAGGATGAAATGGAAAAATTACTACAAAAACAGGTTAAAGCCTTACCTATAAGGGATAGAGTTGATGCGGCGGAGAAAACTGGAGATATTGCTTTGGCTAAGAAGTTAGCCTTTGAAGGTTTAGAAAAAAATAGGGAAGATTTTAGATTATATAAACAGTATAAAGAATTACAGGAAAATACCTCACCTAAACTTAAAGCTTCCGTTGAACTGATAAATAGGGAAGTAGAACAGACAAAAGTAAAAACTAGCTATAGAACAAAGCTTTATAAAAACTTTTACGTTGAGCTAGGAAATGAACAGATTTTAACTAATTCTTCGTCGGGGGGAGGTTTAATTAACTTACCTACAAATCTTAGAAAAAGTTATCTTAAACTGTCTGAAATAGATATTGATAAAAGATTTTCTGTAGAGGTTGGTCAAAGAACAGGTTTAAAGGATATTTCTTATTTAGACTTTGATTTTTATACATACTTAAAGGACAAGTTTAATCTCTCATTTAAGATAGGTTATAACCTGTTTACAGATGAAACGTTGTATATGGCTTACGGTGGTAAGAAGGACAGAGTAAAAGCTGGATTAAGCTATTCACCTTCCCCTTGGAACTATTTTAACTTCTCTATTGAGTATAACAAGTATAAATCTCTAGATAACAAAGCTATAGGAACAGGAACAATATTTGAGTTATCAGGTTCACATAAGTTTAGACTTGGTTATCCAGACTTTACAGTATCCGCTTATATAAGAAAAGGTTTATTCTCCGAGAATACAGATAAAGGAATTATAAACAGAATATCTACAGTTAGAAATCCACAAGTTTTACCTGTGTCTTATAACGAAGCAGGTTTAAGATTTTCCTTTGGATACGAGAAAAAAGAAAGTTTTAACAAAACCTTAAGACCTTACCTTTCTATGTCAATATCTTATAACGATGTTTACGGTGGTGGGTACGGTATAGAAGGTGGAATAACAGGTAATGCTTTCTTACCTGCAGGTGATATATCAATTGGAGTATCTTACAACAAAGGCTTTAAAGGAACAGGCAACACTGTAAGCAACTTTTATATAGAGTATTTCTTAATGTTTTAAACAATCATTCAAATCTAACTTTTTCACTTTTTCCTAAATCATAAAAATGTATTGCCAAATTTATTAAATTAAAAATATTATTATTTTAATATCTGATTATAAAGGAGAAAAAATGGTGGAGAAAAAATATTTTACTTTAAAAGAGGCAAAAGCTATACTACCGCAGGTTAAACTTTTAGTTGATGAAATAGTAGAAAAAAGGGAGATGTTTTACGACAAGATAGAAAAGTATGAAGATGAAGAAAACGATAGGAACGACGAATTAGAGCTAATGTATTTAAAAACTGAAATAGTATCGTTAAATCAAGAGATTAATGAATTAATTGAGATTATAGAAAGTTTTGGAGCTTACGTTAAAGGATTAGACCCGTTGTTAATTGATTTCCCATCTTTACACAACGGAAAACCAATATTTTTATGCTGGGAGGAAGGTGAGGAAACAATAGAGTACTGGCACGGAATAGAGGAAGGATACAAAGGAAGAAAACATATATCTTTACTAATTGAGGATAGAACAACTAAAGGAGAGCTTCACAAGGATTAAGCCTTTCTCCTTCTCTCTTTAAATTTTTTATGAGCTTCTTCAACAACTTTTTCAATCTTATTAAAAACTTCGTCAGATTTACAATCTTTACCTTTCTTTAAAAATGCTAAAAACTCAATATTTCCTTCAGGTCCCCAAGTGTCAGAGTATGTAATATCTTTAACACAATAACAACTCTCTTCTAACTTTGATAAGACATTTTTAATGGCTTTTATGTGTAAATTTTTATCTTTAACAATGCCGTCTTTAACTTCCTTTTTAGATAGCTCAAACTGTGGCTTTATTAAAATTATTCCTTCTGCATTATCCTTTAAAAGATTACACAAGTTGGGAAGTATCTTTAAAACTGATATAAAAGACACATCGGACACAAAACAGTCTAACTTTTCAGGGATTATATCTTCATTTAAATATCTAGCGTTTGTTTTCTCTAGAGATATTACCCTTTCATCTAACCTTAACTTTTCGTTTAACTGATTTCTTCCAACATCAACTGCATAAACCTTTCTAGCCCCATGCTGTAGCAAACAGTCTGTAAACCCACCTGTAGAAGCTCCTATATCTATACATACCTTATCTTTTACATCCCAATTAAAAACTTTTATACCCCTTTCAAGTTTATAACCACCCCTTGAGACATATTTTTCCTTCTCTTTTATAAAAATGAAAGAGTTAACACCTACCTTAGTCCCTGCTTTGTCAACCCTTTGATTGTTAACAAAAACTTTACCTGCCATTATCAGTCTTTGAGCTTTTTCTCTACTTTCAACGAATCCTCTTTCAACTAATAGCTTATCTAATCTCTCTTTTTTTTCCTTCATATCTCACCTTTTAACTTATTAAATATCCTGTCCTGTAAAGAAAACATAATCTCTGCCTCTTTTTCATCTTTTTCGTGGTCATAACCTAAGAGATGTAAAATTCCATGTATCAACAGTCTTAAAATCTCCTCCTTGTAAGAGTAGCCTATCTCTTCAGCCTGTTTCTTAGCAAATGGAAGTGATATAACAACATCTCCTAAAACTGTGTATCTGTATCCTAACGGCTTTTCATTTATAGGAAAGGATAAAACATCTGTTTCTTTGTCCTTATTTCTCCAATTTTTATTTAACTCTCTAATTCTATCGTTATCAGTTAAAGTTATACTTATCTCCACCTTATCTAAATCTAGCTCTTCTAAAATTTTTTTTACAATCTCCTTAACAAACTTTTTCGTTATATCTCTGTCGTAAATCTCTTTATTAACAAGTATTCTATTCAAA
>CAZEUK010000072.1:0-6204 GCA_964514535.1 uncultured Aquificales bacterium | reverse complement strand
ACTCACTTTCTGTTATTTCTAAAACAATATTTTCCCTTTTTAACTTTAAATTATCCACTGTTCTAACAATCTTATTTATAAAGTCTTTCCTTAAAATATCACTTATTTCCAAGTTTATTGATACCTTTTTTTTCAGATATGAAGCATAGTTTAATGCCCTTCTTAACAAAATATTTGATAGTTTAGGATATAATCCCTTTTCCTTCGCAATTTCTAAAAATTGACCGGGTGAATATACAGTATCACCTAGTTTAATCCTCATCAAAGCTTCGTAGTAGTAATCGTTATCTTCCTTTAAATTTAAAATCTTTTGGAAGGCAGGAAATATCCTTTCCCCTGCTATTGCCTTTTGAACTATCTCTAAACTTTCTAAATCTTGTGTTAATAATGGTAAAATCTCCTCTTCAAAATCAATTATTGTTTTATTGTTAAATCTATGCTTTTTTAGGTAAACAATAGCACTTTCTATATACTGTTGAGTTAATTTTTTTATTAAAACTCCCTGTATAGAAAGTCTTAAGGTTATGAACTCCTGAGTACTGTCGTGAAATACATTTATTCCAGACTGTGTAATTCTGTCTAAAATGTTAAAAAATTTTTTACTTTCATCAATTTTATTAAAAAGTATAAGGAATTTATCTCCAGTTATACGGTATATACCTTTATTTTTCTTTAAAAGCTCTTCTATAATATTTGCAAATTCTTTTAAAACTTTATCCCCAAAATCAATACCGAAAACATTATTTATATAATTAAAATTTCTAATATTTATCATTAATCCAACTTTATTTTTTAGATGTTTAATATCCATAAATAATTTTTTTCTAGAGTAAAAACCTGTAAGCTCATCTATAGAATACTCACCGAGATATATTAGAACATTCATTAAAAGGAAAAGTTTTACCTCTATAAGTTCTTTGTAAAAACTATCTATATGCCCTTTAGGTGAATACAGGATAAAAGCTATAAAATTGTTTTTTATAGCAAAAACTTCACCATTTAAATATTTAAATGATATTTTATCTGCCTTTTTTAACTTACCTTCTATTATCTTTAAAAATGTAGGATTTATACCTTTATTTATTAAAACCTCATCATTTTTTATAAAGGCGTAATAAAATTCATTTTCTAATGTGGAAAAGAATTTTTCTAAAACATCTCTTTCTAAATCTGTTGAAACTATAAACTGATTTATTGTAGATAAATTAATAAATTCCCTTTCTAGAACTTCAACTTTTCTAACTAAGAAATTTATTAAACTATCCTTTTCAATAAATTCTGCCAAAAAATCCCTAATCTTCATTAACTTATTTAAGTCTATATCTCCCTTTACAGCTAATATGTACTCTTTATTAAGAACAAGTTTTTTATAATTTTTTAACTCTTTATTGTACTCATTACCTTTAGGTAAGATTTTAAAGTCCTCAATATTAAATCTACCTATAAAGATTTTTTCTAAGTCTTTTATTTTTAACATCTTACTTCCAGCCTTATAAAGTCTTCTTTATCAACTTGAACTTTATAAAATCCGTTTTCTAAAACTTCAGCTATACTGATGTTGTGAATAAATCTAGAAAAGTTAAAGTTAAGATTATCTAAAACCTTATTTAATTTTTCTATTGATTTTTTTCTATAAAATTTTGTAGTTATAATATCTACATTTTTAAAAACTGTTTCCAAATGATTAAGATTGATTTTGTTATAGTATAAACCTACAGACACCAAACATCCCCCCCTGATTGTGTATTTAAACCCCTCAAGTATTGCAGGTTCTAATGCTAACGCTTCAAAACCTGCCGTATCTACTACAATATCAAAAAAATCTTTTTTTATATATTCTTTTTCTATCGGATAAATATTATTATATACCTTATATTTATCAAATGTATTTTTTAATATTTCTAAACGGGATAGGAATAAATCATTTATAAAAATCCTATCCTCTTTTCTTAGAATACTCCAGACTAAAGCTAAAGATAAACCTATAGAACCTGCACCTAAAATTAAAATATTGAAAGAGTTTTTATGTGAAAATCTTGTTTTTATCTTAGCAACACTTTCCTCTAAAATATTTATCCCAATTAAAAAACTTTCTATAAAAGTTATCTTATCTAAATTTTTCTTATTGATTAAAAATATATTCTCCTTATTTACACTAACATATTCAGACAGTCCACCATCTAATCCTATAAGACCATAATATTTAAGATTTTCGCATAAGTTTTCCAATCCAGATTTACAGTAATAACACTCACCACAGTATCTAAGGGGTAATACAGACACCCATTTACCTACTAAACTTTTATCTACATTTTTACCTGTTTTTACTACAACACCACCGAAACTATGACCCGGGATTATAGGTATAGAATTTTCCATTATGTATGGACCGTAAAAATACTCTTTAGCCAAAAGTTGAGTTATGGCTACATTTTTTACTTTAACTAAAACTTCATCATCTTTTACAGTAGGAATTGGTATATTTTCAAGCTTTAATCTATTTTTGCCATAAAATTTTATAGCTCTCAATTTATCTGCCTTTTTGGTGTTTTTATACCAATTTAGTATTATATTTTCTAATTTCAATTTTAATTCGGGAGATGGAAAATTGAGTGAAGAAAAAAGGGAAAATCAACAGGATAGACCTGAAGAAAGTCTAAAGGTTATGTTAGCCTATATGTTAGCTACAGGTCTGTATGTCGGTAAACTTCCAAAAGCTCCGGGAACATTAGGAACGTTAGTTGCCCTTATTCCTATATTTATTTATTGGAACAAAGGCGGAGAGTATATACTAATTAACCAAATTTTTATAACTTTAGCTGTTTTCTTCACTGGTATTTGGGCTTCAACAGTTATAGTTGAAACATTTAAAGAGAAAGACCCTGAGTATATAGTTATAGACGAAATTGCAGGTTATATGGTAGCAATGATAGGTTTTCCCCTTAATTTTAAAATTATGCTGTTAGCATTTGTTATATTCAGAATTTTTGATATATTTAAACCACCACCTATAAAGCAGGTTGAAAAACTTCCTTCAGGTTTAGGTATAATGTTAGATGATGTGGTTGCAGGTGCGTACACTTGGTTAGTGATGTACGTTTTAGTTTATGTTTTAAAATTACCTATTTTCTATTAAAAGCCTGTTTAAAAAAGGACAGTTAGCTTTTTGTGATATAATATAAATTTTGAAATATATAAATTTTAGTAGGAGGTTGTAAATATATGTCTATCACACCTGAAAAGAAAAGAGAAATAGTGCAAAAATGGGCAAGACATGAAGGAGATACAGGTTCTCCAGAGGTTCAAATAGCTATACTGACTGAGAGAATTAGAAATTTAACAGAACATATAAAGAGAAATAAGAAAGATTTACACTCAAGAAGAGGACTTATAGGAATGGTAAATAAAAGAAGAAAATTATTAAAATATTTAAAGAGAAAAAATCCTGAAAGGTATCAACAAGTTATAAAAGAATTAAATCTTAGAGAGGTGGGGAGCAAATAAGTATGGAAGGTTTTGATGATATTAAAATAGAAAAGGTAGAAACCGTTGTCGGTTCTACTCCCATCTCCATTGAAACAGGTTATTTTGCTAAACAGGCAAGTGGAGCGGTAATAGTAAGGCAAGGTGAAACTGCAGTTTTAGTTGCGACAGTTGTATCTGAAGATGTACAGGAAGATATAGATTTTCTACCTTTAACGGTAGAGTATAGGGAAAAGCCTTACTCCTACGGAAGAATTCCCGGTGGATTTGTAAAAAGGGAAGGAAAACCTAACGAAAGAGAGATATTAGTATCAAGACTTATAGATAGACCTATAAGACCACTTTTCCCAAAAGGATTTTTTAACGATGTAGTTATTTACGCCTTAACATTATCTGCAGATGACAAATATGACCCTGACGTTTTGGCTATAGTTGGAGCATCTGCATCTTTACATATATCAGAAGCACCTTTTGAAGGACCTGTAGCAGGTGTAAGAGTTGCGAGGGTTGACGGTAAGCTAATTGTAAATCCAACTTATGAAGAAAGGGATAAGGCAGATTTAGATATAGTTGTTGCAGGTTCTAAAGATGCAATAGTTATGGTTGAAGGTGGAGCTAATGAAGTTCCAGAGGAAGAAGTATTAGATGCAATCCTATTTGCCCATGACAGTATAAAAAAATTATGTGAAATACAGGAAGAAT
Organism: uncultured Aquificales bacterium; assembly: GCA_964514535.1. GTDB lineage: Bacteria > Aquificota > Aquificia > Aquificales > Hydrogenothermaceae > QNZC01. The sequence continues at coordinate 2,019 of CAZEUK010000072.1, read as the reverse complement.
TAAGAAACAGAATAGGTAAAGAAAAAATTAAAGTTGAACTGCCTACGGAAAATAAAGAGTTAAAAGAAAAAATTAGAGAGCTAACGGAAGAAAAAATTAAAGAAGCATTTAGTATAAAGGATAAAAGGGAAAGAAATAAAAAGATAAGAAGTATATTTGAAGAGTTAATAGAAAAATTAGGAATAGAAGAAGAGGAAGTTAATAAAGTAGAAGTTTTATTTAAAGAAGTTGAATCTGAAATAATGAGAGATATGATAATTAATGAACATAGAAGAATAGATGGAAGAAAACCTGACGAGATAAGACCTATATGGATTAAGTTAGGTCTATTCCCAAGGTCCCACGGTTCAGCAATATTTACAAGGGGACAAACTCAAGCACTAGTTATGACAACTTTAGGAGCATTGGGAGAAGAACAGATAGAGGAAAGTATAGAGGAAGGTGAAGAGAAAAAGAGATTTATTTTACACTATAACTTCCCTGCATTTTCCACAGGTGAAGCTAAACCACCTAAAGCACCATCCAGAAGGGAGATAGGGCACGGACACTTGGCAGAGAGGGCATTAGAGCCTGTAATACCCTCTGAAGATGAATTTCCATACGTTATAAGAGTTGTTTCAGAAATACTAGAAAGTAATGGTTCTTCTTCCATGGCAACTGTATGTGGAGCATCACTTTCATTATTTGATGCAGGAGTGCCACTACCTAAACATGTTGCCGGTATAGCTATGGGATTAATAAAGTATGAAGATGGCTATATAGTGTTAACAGATATACTTGGAGATGAAGACCACCTAGGAGATATGGACTTTAAAGTGGCAGGAACTAGAGATGGTGTAACATCCATACAGATGGACATAAAAATAAAAGGTTTAACAAAAGAGATACTTCAAGATGCATTACAACAGGCAAGAAAAGCTAGAATGAAAATTTTAGACATAATGTATAACGTAATACCTGAACCTAGAGAGGAAGTATCAAAGTATGCACCTAAAGTTATAACAATGGAAGTTGCACCTGAAAAAATACCTTTAATAATTGGCCCTGCAGGTAAAAATGTTAAAAGAATAATTGATGAAACGGGAGTTAAGATAGATTTAGAGGAGGACGGTAAGGTTAGAATTTATGCACCATCTAAAGAGGCAGGTGACAAAGCTAAAGAAATGATAGAACACATAATAGTTGATATAGAGCCGGGAGAGGTCTATATGGGTAAAGTTGTAAGGGTTGAAGATTACGGAGCATTTCTAGAGTTATATCCCGGAAAGTTATCTCTATTACATGTATCTAAAATAAGTAATCAAAGGGTTAGGTCTGCTAAGGACCATATTAAAGTAGGTGATATATTAACTGTAAAGGTTTTAGAGTTAGACGAGCAAGGCAGACCTAAAGTATCACTTAAAGATGTTAAAAAGGGAGAAGAAGCTGTAAATAAATATCTCTACGATGAAGAATTAAAAGAAAAAAAGGAGAATAATTAACTTCTTTTCCTTTCATTATTTCACTTATAGCGAAAATCTAGATATAATTAATATTTGACTTAGTTAATTAGTCGTTCATTTAGAAGGAGGTAACATCCAGTTGTCAAAAATAAAAGTATCAAAGCTGGCTGAAGAGCTAAAAGTCCATTGGAAAAGAATAGCTGAAGTGTATAAAGAGATAAAGGGGGAAAGTATAAGAAGCCCATCTAAGAATATAGATGAAGAAACTGCAAATCTAATTAGAGATTTAATAGGTATACCGGAAGAAAAAGAAAAAGTTGAAAAAGTAGAAGAGAGGAAGGATAAAGAAAAAAAATATAGAGTGTACGATTTACACCTTGAATGGCAGGTTAGTTTTGATGATGTAAAGGAAGCATTAAAGAGGAGTGGTTATGAAGGTGAAATAAGTAGTTTTACAGAAATAGATGAAAGTTTAGTTAATAAAGTAAAGGAAAAATTAGATGAAATATTAAAAGAAAAAAGGGAAGAAGAAGAAAAAAGAAGAAAAAGAGAAGAGATAAAAAGAAAAATAGAAGAA
>CAZEUK010000071.1:0-6205 GCA_964514535.1 uncultured Aquificales bacterium | reverse complement strand
GGATAAGGGTAGGGATAACCTACCAAACTCCCTCAAAGCCTACGACTTTAGTCGTAGGTAGTTCACTCGAAAAATATTAATTAAGGTGATTTGATGAAAAGTTTGAAAGACGAGCTTTATAAACAGGTAGAAGAACATATATTCCGTTATATAGACAGTGAAGTAGAGTTTATACTGAAGATAGGTAATTACATCTTAGAAAGTGGTGGGAAAAGATTAAGACCTATTCTAGTCCTTGCCTTCTCTAAAATGTTGGAAAAGGAAGATTTAAAAAATCTATATCCTTTGGCTGTAGCTTTAGAGTATATACATACTGCATCACTACTCCACGATGATGTTGTTGATAAAGCTGATAAAAGAAGGGGAAGACCTTCAGCTAACAGGGTTTTCGGTAATGATACAACTGTTCTAACAGGTGATTATATGTATGCAAATGCATTGTATCTGTTCTCTATTTACGGAGATATAGATATGATAAAAAATGTTTCCGATACAGTTAAAAAAATGGCTGAAGGTCAGCTTTTAGAGTTAAAGAAGATTGGAGATATTGATATTACAGAAGAAGAGTATTTTAAAATACTAGAAGGGAAAACAGCTGTTCTGTTCGGTAGCTGTTGTTATGTTGGGACAGCTTACGCAACAGATAATCAAAAATTAAAAGAAAGTGCATATAATTATGGGTTAAAAATAGGTTTAGCTTTCCAATTAATAGATGATTTGTTAGATTATACGGCTAATGAGAAAAAGTTAGGTAAACCTGTCTGTAATGATTTAAGGGAAGGAAAGATAACCTATCCTTTACTGTCTATCATTGATGATTTATCTAAGGAAGAAAGGGATTTTGTAAAAAAAGTTATAAGAGATTTACAACCTTCAAATGAAGATATAGAAAAGGTTAAAAAGATAGTTAAAAATAAAGGTGGTTTGGAAAAAACTTTAAGCAGAGCTAAAGAGCTTGTGAGTGATGCCATAGAAGAGTTAAAAAATTTTCCTAAAAATAGATATACTGAAGATTTGGAAAGTTTAGCCAAATACATTGTAGAGAGGGATTTTTAAGATGAAAAGAACCATTCTAAAATCTAAAATACATAGAATAAAGATAACAGGTGCAGATTTACATTATGAGGGTAGTCTAACTTTAGATGAAGCTTTAATGGAAGCTGGTAATCTTGTTCCATTTGAAAAGGTTGAGGTTTACAACATTAATAACGGTGCAAGATTTTCAACTTACGTTATCCCCGGTAGAAGATACAGTGGTGAGTGTATTTTAAACGGTGCGGCGGCTAGATTGGGACACTCAGGAGATTTAATAATAATAGTTTCTTGGGCAGAGCTAGAAGATAACGAGCTACAGGATTTTAAAGTAAATCTAGTTTTTGTTGATGAGAATAACAGTATTAAAGAGCATAAAATAACAACTGTTTTTGGAAGTGAAGCTAAGGAGATAGCCGAAAGAAATCGTTTATTACAAAGCTAAGAGGTATAGATTATGCTTACATACAAAGATGCAGGTGTTGATATAGAGAAGGCAGATAAATTTGTAGAAGGTATTAAAGGTTTTGTAAAGGATACATTTAACAAATCTGTTTTAGCTAATATTGGTGGATTTGCAGGTGCTGTTTCTCTTGAGCTAACCAAGTATAAAGAACCTGTCTTAACAGCATCAACTGATGGGGTTGGGACAAAATTAAAGATAGCTCAAGCTTTAGACAAACATGACACAATCGGCATAGATTTGGTGGCTATGTGTGTAAACGATTTAATAACGACAGGTTCAAAACCTATATTTTTCCTAGATTACTTTGCCACAGGAAAGTTAGAGACGGAAGTCGCAATTGATGTTGTTAAAGGGATAGCTGAAGGGTGTAAAATAGCAGACTGCCCTTTAATAGGTGGAGAAACTGCAGAGATGCCCGGAATGTATGGAGAAGGTGAGTACGATTTGGCTGGTTTTTCAGTTGGTATAGTTGAAAAATCAAAAATGATAGATGGTTCAAAGATAAAGGAAGGTGATGTTTTAATAGGAGTTTACTCGTCAGGTATTCACAGCAACGGCTACTCTTTAGTTAGGAAAATTGTAGAGATAAAGGGTTATAAATACACAGATTTTATTAATGATTTTGGAAAGAGTTTAGGAGAAGAGCTTTTAACACCAACAAAGATATATGTTAGAGCTGTATTAAGGATATTAGAAGAAGTAGATATAAAGGGAATAGCCCATATTACAGGTGGCGGAATACCGGGTAATCTTATAAGAATTCTCCAAGATAATACAAAGGCAGTTATAAATAAGAAAAGTTGGAATATTTTACCTATTTTTAAATGGATACAGAAGGAAGGGAATATATCGGAAGAAGAGATGTTTAAAACTTTTAATATGGGAATAGGTTTAATTTTAGTTGTAGATAAAAATGACGCCGAAAAAGTTTTACAGATTTTAAATAGTATCGGAGAAAATTCAGTTCAAATTGGAGAGATTAAAAAAGGAAAAAAATCTGTTGAAATAATTTAAAAATATTTATTTTTATTTTGAGTAAAGCCTTGTATTTATTAATTTTCTGTTAAAATAAAAATAGAAAAAAAAGAAAAAATAGGAGTAAAGAAATGGAATTCAAAGTCTCAACAGGTCATCTGAAAAATGCCAGAACAAAAGCCATTGTGTCTTTCCTATTTAAAGAAGATAAAAAACTTCCTATAGAATTGGAAAATTTAAATAATCTTCTAGGTAATGGAATTTTAGAATTAAAAAAAGAGCAAAAGTTTAACGGGGAGTTCGGGGCTACGCTTATAATACCAACATTTAAAAATCTAAAAGCTAGCTACGTTGTTTTAATTGGTGCAGGTAGTAAAAAGGAATTTGATTTGGATAAAGCGAGAAGATTGGGGGCTAAAGCTGTCCAAACTTTAAAAAATTTAAAAGTTGATAAATTTTTAGTTGATGTTGAGAGTTTATCCTATGCTAAGGAAAATGAGGAAGATATAGCACAGGCTATTGTTGAAGGAATTATACTAGGAAGTTATAAATTTGATAAATATCTCTCTAAAAAAGACAATTATCAGTTAAAAGAAGTTCAATTAAGAGTTAAAAGAAAGTTAAAAGCGTTAACTGAAGAAAAAATAAAACTGGGACAGATATTAGCAGAAGCCCAAAACTTTACTAGGGATTTAGTTAACGAGCCCGGTAATGTAATTACCCCTGTTAAACTTGCAGAGATAGCGGAAGAGTTGGCTAAGGAGTATGGGTTTGAAGTTAAGATTTACGACGAGGAAGAGATTGAAAAGATGGGTATGAATGCCTACCTCTCTGTTGCAAAAGGTAGTGCTAACCCTCCAAGATTTATACATATAACCTATAAGCCTAAAAATCCAGTTAAAAAGATTGCCCTAGTAGGTAAAGGATTAACATTTGACAGTGGCGGTTTAAATATAAAACCGGGCGATTATATGAGATGGATGAAAATGGATAAGGCAGGAGCTTGTGCAGTATTGGGAATTTTTAAAGCGTTAGGAGAGCTAAAACCTGATGTTGAAGTTCACGGAATAATAGCTGCAGCAGAAAATATGCCAGATGGTAAATCTTACAGACCTGACGACATAATAATAGCTAAAAATGGGGTTAGTATAGAGGTTGGTAATACTGATGCTGAAGGTAGATTAACTTTAGCAGACGCTTTAAGTTATGCCTGTGAGTTAAAACCAGATTTATTAATAGATATGGCAACATTAACAGGTGCGTGTATAGTTGCTTTAGGTGAATATACTGCAGGTGTAATGGGTAATAACCAAAGGCTTATAAACGAAATTTTAGACACTTCACAAAAAACTGGAGAGTGGATGTGGCAACTTCCATTTAACGATATGTTAAGAGAACATATTAAAGCTCCTTCCGCAGATGTTCACAACATAGGAAAGAGTAGATACGGAGGGGCTATTACAGCAGGTCTATTCTTAGAAAAGTTTGTTGACAAAAACATACCTTGGACACATATAGATATTGCAGGACCTGCCCATACAACTACAGGTTGGTATTACCATCCTAAAGGGGCTACAGGATTTCCTGTAAGAACAATCACAACATTTTTATTGGAAAAGGAAAAAGATGGAAAAGGTAAAGATTAAGATTAAAAGGTTTGATGGTAAGAAGGATTATATAGATGAATATAGTGTGGAAATAAAGGACAGGACAACTGTCCTTGAAGTTTTTTTCTTTATTAAAGATTATATAGACCCGACATTTTCCTTTAGAGCCCAATGTAGAGCTTCTATATGTGGAACTTGTGGAGTAAAAATAGGTGATAAACATTACCTTGCCTGTAAAACAAAAATAAAAGATTTGGTTGTTAACGGTGAAGTTTTAATTGAACCAATGGCAAATCAGCCTGTTATTAAAGACCTGATTACAGAACAGGAAAGCTTTATAAACAAGTTAAAATTGGTTAAGGCTTGGTTTGAGCCTAAAGAAAAGTTTGAGCCAGTTTATCCAGACGATTTAAAGGAGTATGACAGGGAGACAGACTGCATACTGTGTGGTATATGCTATTCTGCCTGTCCAGTGATACAAACAACGGAAAAATTTAGCCCTATAAACTTTGTAAAGACTTATAGATTTTGGAAGGATAAAAATGACAGATTGGGAGATGAAAGGTTAAAGTTGGCAGTTGAAACGGAGATAAACTCCTGTGTACATTGTAAATACTGTACATTCCAGTGTCCTAAAGAGATACCAGTTGAGCAGGATATTATGAAGTTAAAGTTTACAGCTCAACAAAAAGGTTTAATTCAAAACAACCAGCAACAACAATTTGGCTTTGGGACACCTTTCGGTTTCAACGGAAATTTTGGCTTTTAGTTTTCTCTCTTCCACAATCCTTTATGTTCTTCCAATGCTTTTTTATAGCATTCTTCAAATCTTTCCCTGTATTTTGTATTCGGTTTAACAACTAGAGGTTTTGCATATCCTTCGCATACTAACAACTCATTTAACATTCTTCCATCAGGTAGCCATACATAAGCCAATAACCTTCCGTAATGGTCTTGAGGTTCTTTATCAAATTCTAGATATACAGTTTTAAATATTTTTTTCCTTCCTTTTTTTTCTAAAAACAGATGTTCGTATGTAAACTCTTTAGCTTTTTTTCCTAGATATACTATAACTCTAACGGTTGTGTTTAACTCTTTAGCCTGAATTCTAGCCCTTCTGTTTTCTTTACTTTCTGGGGTATCTACTCCAATCAATCTAACTGTAAATTTTAAATCTTTTAATGTAGCCTGATTGTCGTTAAAGGTAGTCTTAGGTATTTTTACTACAATAGTATCTCCGTCTATTACTCTGATAACTTTTGCTTCAACTTTACCTTTTGTAGAAACACTCTCTTTTTTACAGCCAGTTAAAGCAATAAAAATAAAGAGAAAAATAGATAAATATTTAGAATAGATTTTTAACTTCTTCATTTGCCTTTAAAACCTTCTCCTTCATCTCTTTTTTATAAGATTTTAACTTTTCCCTTAGTTCAGGATTTGCTAAAGATAGTATTTGAACAGCTAAAACTGCACTATTTACAGCTCCAGCTTTTCCTAAGGTAGTTGTAGCAACAGGTACACCGGGAGGCATCATAACCGTTGAGAGTAAAGCATCCATTCCATTTAAAGGTGAGTTATCTATAGGAACACCTATTACAGGAATATTTACCTTCCCAGCTATAGTTCCTGCCAGATGTGCCGCATAACCAGCAGCTGCTATTATAACTCCGTATTTTTCTTCCGCATCTTTACACACTTCAGCCACTTCGTCAGGTGTCCTATGGGCTGATAGGATAAAAACATCAAAATCAACACCGAACTTTTTTAAAGTATCAAAACATCCTTTCATAATATCCAAATCAGATTTACTTCCCATAAAAACTGCGACTTTGTTCATACAGCCCTCATTTTTATATGTTAATTATTTAAATAATTTTACATAAAAAACCTAATAAAAGAAATTTTTTTATAGAGATTTCTTTTAATCAATTAGTTATATTTGTTTTTCCCTCTAAACCTTTTCATAACTTCTTCAGCTTTTCTAAAGTATTCTTCAGCTTTAATAAAATCTCCTTTAGCTTTATAAAGATAGCCTAGATTTCTATAAGTTATTGCTAAACTAGGATGGCATTTATCTTTGTATATTTTTTCTTTAATCTCTAAAGCTTTTTTGTAATATTCTTCA
>CAZEUK010000070.1:0-6239 GCA_964514535.1 uncultured Aquificales bacterium | reverse complement strand
ATCCTAAAAGTTAAAAATGTTAATAAAATAAAATTATTCAATTGTGAAAAATTAAATAAGAAAGGAAAAAAGGATATGAAAATTTTTAAACTGTAGCGACTGCTTTTTCCTGTAAAAATTTAGCGTATTTTTTATCAGTCTTAGCTATATGTGTGTATAGCCAAGATAAAGTGAAAGATACTAACTCTCTCAATGCCTTTTTATCTCCGTTTCTAGCCCTTTCTATTTCTTTACTATACATATTCATAAACATTCTGTGAACTTTTTTATGTTGTTCTAATTCTGGATAACCTACTACAGCTAAAAACTTCTCCTCATAATCTAAATGGTCTCTCATATAATCACTTAACTCATCCAAAAATCTATCAATCGTTTCTTTATCATCTTCTTTATTTTTTATTTCTGTGTAGTATCTGTTTAATATATCCACCAATTTTTTATGTTGTTTGTCTATTTCTGGTACACCTACACTTAAATCATCACTCCACTGGATAATTTGTTCCATAACTCCCCCCTCTATAACGAAAAAATAATTATTAATATAAAATAATATTATAATTTCACAAAAATTTCATACATTGATAATTATCATATAATATTATTAACCTTTTCTACAATTATCTCACCAAAAGGTTTTTCCTGATACATATTTATAAAATTGTCATAGTTTAAAAATAGCAAAGCAACAAAACTCTGAATTTTGTCAGGATAATTTATATCTGTAAACTTAATTTTCCCATCAATATTTGATAACTCTTCCATTAAATACTGGATACTTTCCTCTAAAGTTGCCTTAAAAAGTGGTGGTGGTGCTATAGCTTGAGATTTTTTATTAACTTTTCTATTATAACTTTTTCTTTTTTTCCTTTTTTTCTTATCTTTCTCTATAGGTGGTGTTATAAATTCTTTTAATATTTGTACTAATTCCTCTATTGTGTAATACCTTTTAATTCCAAGTAGCCTTTTACCACCTTTTCTCTTTTCTTTTTTATTATTTCCTATTCCTAGAGCTTCAGTCTTCATTTTTAATAAAATAACTGCTGTTGTTAATATTTTAGAAGCTGTAATAAAATCCGGGATTTCCATATTTTTTATTTCATTTATATATTTGTCTGCAAGCTCTACTATATCCACGTTCCAAGGGTCTATCTCCCCATTTATAACAAGCTTTAAAATTATCTGGAACGGATTTTTGTTAACTTTCTCCATCAGATACTAAATCCTCTGGATTATAGTAAACTTCCTTTAAATATAGACCTTCAGGTGGTGCTATATATATAGCCTTCGTTTGGTCTTTTAAGTCTAAAATCTCCTTTAAATCTTCAATTGATAATTTACCAAAACCAACTTGAATAGCGTGTCCTATAATCTTTCTAACCATATACCTTAAAAAATGTGAAGCTGTAATTTCTATCTCCAAAATCTCACCATCAAATTTCAGTTTTATATCCCTTATTTCAACTTTTCGTTTAGTTTTAATCTCACCTTTAGACATAGATATTTTACAATCGCTATCTTTTATTATCTTTAAAGCTTCAATTATCTTTGTTATATCAAAATCCCGAGATATATACCAACCTCTGTTAACTAAAAATGGATTAGGTTTAGTATAAATTTTGTATAAATAAGTTTTTCCTTTGGCACTAAATCTGGAATGAAAACTCAAAGGTACTTTTTTTACATCAAGAATTGCTATATCCCGTGGTAAAGTTGCATTTAAGTATTTATATATTTCAATAGGTTTTCTATCTAAATCTGTTTTGAAGTTTGCAACCTGTCCTAATGCGTGAACTTTTGCATCTGTTCTACCTGAACCTATTAACTTTATCTTATGTTTGAAAAGTATTTCTAATTTATCTTCTATAATCTGTTGTATAGTCGGTTTATTAGGTTGCTTTTGCCAACCAAAATAATTCGTTCCAAGGTATGCTATTTTTAAATAGTAGTTAACTTTATCCATTACTGAATAACTTTACCTATTCTATCAAATCTTATTCCAAATATAGATTTGTGTGTATCTATTGAAAAGTATATAACGAAGGCTTCTCCTATTATATAGTCATCCGGAACAAATCCCCAAAATCTACTGTCCCTACTGTTATCCCTGTTGTCCCCTAAAACAAAGTAATGCCCTTCAGGTACTTTTATAGGTCCAAAATCTTTTCCTTCTCCTTCAACAATTTCCATAACAGTGTATTTATGGACTGTCCCATCTTTACGTGGTATATACTCATAATACATAGATGTATAACTATCATTTTCTTTAAATTTACCTATATACTCCCTCTTTAAAGGTTTACCGTTTATATAGACTATATCGTTTTTTACTTCTACAATATCTCCCGGTAATCCTATAACTCTCTTTATAAAATCTATTTTTGGATTTTCTGGATATTTGAAAACAATAACATCCCCTCTGTCAGGTTTAGTTAATCTATTTTTATAAGAACCGATTTTTGTAAAAAATAAGTCTAAAGACCAATCTCCATATACAAGTTTATTAACTAATATAAAATCACCTACTAAAAGTGTTGGTTTCATAGAACCTGACGGTATGTTGAAAGCTTGAGCTAAAAAAGCTCTTATAAAGACAATAACTAGTACTATTACAGCAACTGATTTAACAAAATTTATTATTTCTTTCTTAGATTGAATATCTTTGCTTTTCCCATCCTTATTTTCTTCCATTTACCTACCTTTAAAAATTAGTTCAAAATCAAATAATTTATACTTTAAATTATTGTTTATAGCAAGTTAATAAGTAGAAAATAAAGTTATAATATTAAAAAATTTAAAAATTAAGTTAATGAGGTAAAAAATGTCTGTAGAATTGGAGCATTTAGGAAATTTTAAAAGAGATTATTTCTGTGGTGAGTTAACAGAGGCAAATATAGGGGATGAGGTTAGACTTTTAGGTTGGGCGGAAAGTGTTAGAGACCACGGTGGAGTTATATTTATAAATTTAAGGGATAAAGAGGGGATAGTTCAGATAGTTATAGACCCTTCTTTATCTCCTGAGGATGCTTACAAAAAGGCTAAGCGAGTAAGAACTGAGTATGTTTTAGCCGTTAGAGGTAGAGTTAGAAGAAGACCTGAAGGAACAGAAAATCCTAAAATTCCAACTGGAAATATAGAAGTTATAGTTGATGAGTTAAAAATACTTAACACTTGTGATATTCTTCCGTTTACTATAGAAGATGATATTGATGTAAAAGAAGAGGTAAGACTTAGATACAGATATTTAGATATTAGAAGACCTTCTATGTTAAAAAAGTTAATACTGAGACATGAAGTTTATCAGGCAACTAGAGAATATTTAGCTGGTAAAGGATTTTTAGAAGTTGAAACTCCTATGTTAACAAAATCAACACCTGAAGGTGCAAGAGATTTTTTAGTTCCTTCAAGATTAGAGAAAGGAAAATTTTATGCATTACCTCAGTCACCACAGTTATTTAAACAGATACTAATGGTAGGTGGTATAGAGAGATACTTTCAGATAGTAAAATGTTTCAGAGATGAGGATTTAAGGAAGGACAGACAACCTGAATTTACACAGATAGACTTTGAGATGTCTTTTGTTAATGAAGAGGATGTTATAACAATCTCAGAAGGCTTAATACATTATCTATGGAAAAAAGTTTTAGGTATAGAGTTAAAACTACCTTTCCCTAGAATGAGTTATAAAGAAGCAATAGAAAAGTATGGTACTGACAAACCTGATTTAAGATACGGATTAGAGTTAATAGATTTATCAGATATTGCAAAAGAAGTAGAGTTTAAAGTTTTCAGGTCTGCAGTAGAAAATGGAGGATTGGTAAAAGGTATTAATATTAAAGGTTGTGCAAAATTTTCAAGAAAAGAGATAGATGAGTTAACTAAAGAAGCTATAAATTTCGGTGCAAAGGGAATGGCTTGGATAAAACTTGAGAAAGGAAAGGCAACCTCTCCTATCCTAAAATTCTTTACTGAAGAACAGAAAAATAGATTGTTTGAGAGAATGGATGCTAAAGATGGAGATTTATTAATATTCATAGCAGACGATTACGAAACAACTCACAGAGTATTAGGATTTTTAAGAAGATTGATAGCAGAAAAGATGAATATAATACCTAAAGATGTTTGGAAATTTACTTGGATAGTAGATTTCCCACTTGTTGAATGGGACGATGAAGAAAACAGGTTAGTAGCTTTACACCATCCATTTACAAGTCCTAAAGACGAGGATATAGACAAGTTAGATGAGGCTATCCAAAACAAAGAGTTAGCCCTTTCTTTCAAATCAAAAGCATACGATTTGGTTTTAAATGGAGAGGAAATAGGAGGAGGTTCTATACGTATTCACAGACCTGATATTCAGAAAAAAATGTTTGAGTTATTAGGTATATCTGACGAGGAGGCAGAGGAAAAATTCGGATTTTTAATAAGGGCTTTAAAGTATGGTGCTCCACCTCACGGAGGATTAGCATTTGGTTTAGATAGAATTTTAGCTTTAATGACAAACTCAGATAGTATAAGGGAAGTTATAGCCTTTCCTAAAACTCAAAAGGGTATATGTCCTTTAACTGACGCTCCAGACTTTGTAAAAGATGAACAATTAGAAGAGCTAGGAATAGAAGTTGAGAGAGAATTGGAAAAAGAATAATAGTATATGGAAAGATTAATTAGATATTTTTACCAGTTAATATATACGCTTCTCTTCCTTCCTATTTTTTCCTTATTAACTAAAAAGAAAGGATATAGTTTAAATTTTAAAGATAGATTTTTTCCTAAAAACAGAGGAAATGAAGAGTACATATGGTTTCACTGTGCAAGTGTTGGAGAATTGAATTTAGCCAAACCTTTAATTAACAGATTAAAAAAAGAGAATAATATTTTAATAACTATCTTTTCTCCTAGGGGATTAGATTACGGAAAAAAAGAGTTTAAAAACGTTAAAGTTATACCTTTACCTTTTGATTTAGCTTTTTCTATAAACAGATTTTTAAACTCTTACAGAATAAAGCTAGGTTTAATTGTTGAAGAGGAATACTGGTTTAATTTGTTAACAATATCGTCTAAAAAATTTCCCATACTATCTATAAACAGTAGAGTATCTAAAAAATCTTGCAAAAAGTATAAAAAATTTTATTTTTTTTATAAATATATTTTTAATTCCTTCTCTGAATATCTTATCCGTTCCGAAACAGATTATCAGTATCTAAAACAGTTGATAAGTGAAGAAAAGTTAAAATTATGTGGAGATTTAAAATATATATCTGCTCAACCAAAAAAAGATGTTTATTTAGACAAAAATAATAAAAAGTTAATAATTCTTGCAAGTTCACATTCAGGAGAAGAGGAGTTAGTTTTAAAAATTTTTTCTGAATTAAAAAAAGAGATAGATAATTTAGCTCTACTAATAGCCCCACGACATTTAGAAAGGGTTAAAGAAGTAGAAGAATTAATAAAAAAATTTAATTTTAATTATTCTTTAAGAACAGAAAGTAATAAGATAGAAAAAGATGTTTATATACTTAATACACTTGGAGAGCTATCAGGAATTTATAAATATGCTGATGTAGTCGTAATGGGTGGTACATTTGTTGATATAGGGGGACACAACATTTTAGAGGCTTTATATTTTAATAAACCTGTTATAGTTGGTAAGTTTACCTATAAAATAGAAGATTTAGCAAAAAAATTTAGTGAATATGGAATTGTTATAAAGGCTGAAACAGAGGAAAAACTTTTAAATTCTTTAAGGAAGCTTCTATTAAACGAAAAAGGAATTAAAAGCTTTTCATTAGGAAATTTATCAAAAAAAGTTTTAAAATGTTATGAAAATGAGATTTTAAAGTATTTAAAAAGTTAAAAAAGAAAAAAAAGGGAAAAAACTAGATTTTAGGTAATATTAAAAATTCCAATCCATTGATAAAGCTATAGAATGTTGAGAATTTTTAGCACCATAATAAGTTCCATTAGTATCAGTTATCTCAACTTTCTTTTCAAATGCATACACATAAGACATATTTAAAGTAAAGTGTTCTGTAAAGTGATAGCCAAATCCCATTGTAATATGATGTTCTGTAATAGCAGGAAAACCAATGAGATTAAAGAAAGCTATATCGCTATCTGAAAAAACTCCTGACAAATTAGGAATAGTTTTATTCCTAGTCGTAGAAACATTAGTTTCATCTTTTATCGGAGATTTAGCATAGTTATAACCTAATCTTAAAGCTAATTTAGGATTAACTTTATAT
>CAZEUK010000069.1:0-6286 GCA_964514535.1 uncultured Aquificales bacterium | reverse complement strand
GTAATATTTGCAAATAATGCAGAAGCTTTCGGATTTGTGTTGTATCCTTCAACGACAGGTAAACCGTCGTTTGAGTAAATATCTGATGAGATTAAGCCATCACCTAACTCATCTTTAGCGTAATTGATACATTCCTGTAAAGCTTGTAAAGTTCTACCTGTTGCCATAATAAAAACACCCCCTAAAAAAATTTTTAAGAAAAAATATTTTACTCTAATTTATTTAAAGCTTTGCAACTTTTTGTCAATCCCCCAATATCTCTCTTTCTTCCGATTCTTTAAGATATATATTTTTATACTCTATATAGTTTTTATAGGATTTTTCTAACCATTTAATCTCCTCTTCGGTTAATTTTCTTTTAAACTTAGCAGGTGAACCTACCCACAGGGAGTGTGGCTCTATTTTTTTGTTTGGGGTTATCAATGCACCTGCTCCGACTATACTTTCCCTACCTACCACAACACCATCCATTATAGTTGCAGACATACCAATTAAACATCTATCTTCTATTACACATCCATGAAGCATTACCTTATGACCTACAGTTATCTCCTTTCCTAAGATTGTAGGATGTGTTTTATTGGTAACATGGATTATAGTCCCATCCTGAATGTTCGTTCTATCTCCTATACGGATATAATTGACGTCACCTCTTATTACTGTGTTGTACCATATACTACAGTCATCGCCTATCTCAACATCACCGATAATCACCGCGTTTTCAGCTATAAAAACATTTTTACCAATTTTAGGATACTTACCTTTGTAGCTTTTTATTATTGCCACTCTTTTTACCTCTATGTTTCTTTAAAAAATTGTATCCTATAAAAAAATAAACCAATGTTATTGATACCATCAAGATTATAACAAAAGAAAGTTTTAAGATTTCCATAACTACTGACCATTTTCTTTTAAAATAAATCTCTTCACTGCGTCTAAAATATTATCGGCTATATAATCTGCTTTAGTTGTATTTATATAGTCTTTACCTCTGCCTGTTTTTACTAATATTGTTTTTAGCCCGACCTTTCTACCTGCCTCAATGTCAGTTTCTTTATCACCTATTAGAAATGATTTTTTTACATCTATATTAAACTTTTTTATACCTTCCTCTATCATACCAGTTTCTGGCTTTCTACAATTACATTTCATAGTGTACTCAGGGATTACCCCCTCTGGATGATGGGGACAGTAGTAAATATCATCTATTTCTATTCCTTCTTTTTTAAGTATACCTAACATATACTCTGTTATTCTTTTAAAATCTTCCTCCGTATAATAACCTCTACCTATACCTGACTGATTGGTAATAATTAAGAGTTTATAACCTGCATCTTTTAAAAGTTTTAAGGCAGGGAAGACTTCATTATATATATGGAAGTCTTCTATCTTATAAACATAACCGTAATCTTCGTTTATAACTCCATCTCTATCCAAAAAGACAGCTTTATTCTTTTCCATTTCTAGCGTTATCCTCCAATACTTAAAAGCTCTTTAAGATTTTGAATAATCTTTAATATCTTGCTTTCTTTCTGTTTAAGCTCTTCGTATTTTGCCCTTTCCTTCTCAACAACTTCTTTAGGTGCTTTGTTCAAAAAGTTTTCATTTGCAAGTTTCTTACCTGTAATTGCAAGTGATTTTTCCACATCTTTTAATAATTTTTCCTGTCTCTCCAACTCTTTTTGAATATCTATGCTCCCTGAAATATCTATATAGCTCTCTGCCTTTGAAGAGATAGCAACAACTGTGTTTTTAGGTTTATCTAAATCTTTACTTATTATTATTTTATCTGCCCTAGCTAACAGTCTAATTGATGGTTCTAGGGATTTTAACACTTCCTCAAATTTTTCATCTTCAGGTTTTATGTATATATTTAATCTTCTGGAAGGCTCTATACCAAAATCTGCCCTAACATTTCTTATTGATACTATAACTTCCTTTAAAGCCTCTATAAGCTCACTCTCTTCTCTGTAAATCAATTCAGGGTGATACTCTGGAAATCTGGAAGTTGCTATATATTTACTGTCCTTTATAGGTAATCTCTGCCATATCTCCTCTGTCAAGAAAGGCATTATAGGATGTAATAATCTTAATGATTTGTCTAAAACATAAACTAAAACTGATAAAGCAGTTTTTGTTTCTTCCTGACTACCTTTATATATTCTTTCTTTCGTAAACTCTAAATACCAATCACAGTAGTTATGCCAGAAGAAGTCGTAAATATACTGTGCATATTCGTTATATCTGTATTCATTTATACTTTTTTCAATTCTTTCTACAGTTTCGTTTAGTTTAGTTAAAATCCATTTATCCTCATAGGATAGATTTAGATACTCAATGTTATAAGTGATGTTGTCTCCGTAGTTTTCAAGATTTGTTAATACATACTTTGATGCATTCCATATTTTATTTGCAAAATGTTTATAACCTTCAATTCTCTTTTCAGAAAGTCTTATATCCCTACCCTGTGCCGCTAAAGCTGTTAAGGTATATCTTAAAGAGTCAGCTCCGTATTTAGCTATCATATCAAGTGGGTCTATAACATTTCCTTTAGTTTTTGACATCTTCTCTCCCTTTTCATCTCTAACTATAGCATGTATATAAACATCTCCGAAGGGCTTTTCATTCATAAACTTCATTCCCATCATAATCATCCTTGCAACCCAGAAGAATATAATGTCAAATCCTGTTATAAGTAGTGATGTTGGGTAAAACTCTCTCAAATCTTTAGTTTCCTCAGGCCAACCTAAAGTTCCGAAAGGCCATAGAGCTGAAGAAAACCAAGTATCTAAAACATCTTCTTCCTGTTTTAACAGATGGCTACCGCATTTATTACATTTAAGCTCTAGGTAATATTTATAACCTTTTATATTGTCCTCTATGACTGAGAATGTTTCATCCTTTTCTGAAAAGAAAATTCTTCCCCTTGGACAATTTCCGTAAGAGTGGTCTATCAACCATTTTTTCAATTTTTCTTTATTACTTAACAATTCTTTTCTTTTTAATTTACCTAGTATTATCCTATAAACAGCTTCTATCTCGTCAGAATGATTTTTAAAGCCTTCTACTACATCGTTAGCTGTGAAAGACTTTCCAATATAGCCATGCTCATACATATAGAATATTGCATGTGGAACGAAACCTACTACCTCCTCCTCATTAAACTCTTTACCTTCCAATAGTGAATTATCTAATATTGGAACTTTCTTATAATTTCTGTTTAAAAATTTGTGTGTTTCCTTTTCATTTTTTAGCTCTGGAATATCTTGATTAAAAACTACTTCCTCAAAAAATTGTAAATTTGTTTTATCTGAATGGTTAAAGTTTGGTGAATTTAGATAATCAATAACTTCCTTTTCACTGAATACCTGTTGAATTCTACCGTTTGCGTAAATATTAAATATAACCTTTTGGGCTAGGTTTTGATACATATTATCACTGTAAACATTTGAGTTATTACAACTTTCACAGTACCAAACAGGAATTCTATGTCCCCACCATATCTGCCTTGATATACACCAATCCCTAATATCGTACATCCAATTTAGATAGGTTTTTTTCCAGTTTTCAGGGATAAACTTTATATCTCCCTTTTCAACAACTTCTATTGCTTTTTTTGCCAGCTCCCTTGTGTTAACGAACCATTGGACAGACAAATAAGGCTCTACAACTGCCCCTGACCTTTGTGAATGTCCAACGTTATGTTTTATACTTTCAACTTTTTCTAAAAGCTCTAACTCTTCCAATTTTTTAACTATTTTTTTCCTAGCCTCATATCTATCTAAACCTTTAAAATCCCCACCATTTTCATTTATCGTAGCTTTTTCATCCATAACGATAACTATCGGTAAATTGTGTCTCTGCCCAACCTCAAAATCATTAGGGTCATGTGCAGGAGTTATTTTTACAACTCCAGTTCCAAAATCTTTGTCCACATACTCATCAGCGATAATTGGAATTAGATTAGATACTTCCTCTTTACCATCCCAACTTTTTCTCTTTTCAGGTGCTAAAGGAAGTTTTACCTTTTTACCTATTAGATGTTTATACCTTTCATCTTCAGGATTAACTGCAACTGCAGTGTCTCCCAACATAGTTTCAGGTCTTGTTGTCGCTACAGTTATATACTCTCCTGTCTCTTTACCTTCATCATCTACTATTGGATATTTGATATACCAAAGATTACCTTGTTCTTCCTTGTATTCAACCTCCAAGTCTGATATTGCAGTTCTGTCTTTAGGATCCCAGTTAACTATGTATGGTGCTCTGTATATTAATCCTTCTTCGTAAAGTTTGGAAAATGCTTCCCTTACAGCTCTAGCAAAACCTTCGTCTAGGGTAAATCTCTGTCTACTCCAATCACAGGAAGCTCCTAAGCTCTGTATCTGTTTTTTTATAGTTGACATAGTTTTAGGAACCCATTCCCATATCTTTTCAACAAACTTTTCTCTACCTAATTCAAATTTATTTATACCTTCCTCGTCTAGCTTTTTAGTTATAACCCATTGTGTAGCTATTCCTGCGTGGTCAAAACCGGGAAGCCAAAGTGTGTTATATCCTTTCATTCTCTTATATCTGACGATTATATCCTGTAAGGTTAAATTAAGTGCGTGTCCTATATGGAGACTTCCAGTTACGTTAGGTGGCGGCATCACAACAGAAAAATTATTCTTTTTATCCGTTTCCTCTTTTATATCTGCTTTAAATATTTCATCTTTCAACCAGCTTTCATACCATTTTTTCTCTATTTCATTTGGATTGTACTCTTTTAAAGGCAACTTCATTCTCCTCCAAATCTTTTTTATTCAAATAATTATTTTAATAGTATTAACCAAAATTTTGTTTAGAAAAGGTTTACTAAGCTAACTGAATTGTTAAGATGTTGATTTAAACAGATATTGTATTGATTCTAACTGGATATTTTAAAACTCCTTCATTTTAGCTAGTTAAAACAGATACTAAATTTAATTTGCTAATATACATTACTTCAGTCAATTAGAAAAGGTTTTCCGAATTATAACTAATATGTAATAATCAAAAGTTAGAATAAAAAATCTTTTAAAATTAATAAAAATCTTTATTTTTTTAGGTTCGTAAAAATGGATAAACTTGATTTAGACAACGATAAGTATATAAGAATACTAGAATTAATATCTGAGAAGACCGTTTCAGGTGAGTTTATAGCACAAAATTTAAATATATCCCGTGTTGCAGTATGGAAAAAAATAAAAAAACTTGAGGATTTAGGTTATAAAATAGATAAATCTAAATCAGGTTATAGGCTTATCTCCAGACCAAATAAGTTATTACCCTTTGAGATATTACCTTTCTTAAAGACTTCTAAATTAGGTAAAAATTATATTTATTTTGAGAAAATCAATTCAACAAACATCTTTTTAAAAGAAAGAAAAGATTTAGATGATGGGACTGTTGTTTTAGCAGAGTATCAGGAAGGTGGTAAAGGTAGAAAAGGTAGAAAATGGATTTCTCCTGCCTATAAAGGTTTATACTTTTCAATTTTATTGAAGAAAAATTTTAATGTTATCAATTTATTAAAACTATCTTTATTCTTCGGTTATATAGTGAGAAATGTAATACAAAACTATGTATCTGATAAGGTCTATATAAAATGGCCTAACGATATTTATCTAAACGGAAAAAAACTAGGTGGTATTTTAATAGAAACAGAGTTGGAAGGTAATGAAGTTAACAGAGTTATTGTTGGTATAGGTATTAATATTAACAGTGACATGGAAGATTTAAAATCAGTTTTAGATATAGCAACATCTCTAAAGATGGAAGAGGGAAAGGATTTTGATAGGAGGGAAATATTTATAAATATTTTGGAAAATATAGAAAACAGACTGGAAGAATTGGATAATTTTAACCCTTCTGAAGAGATTAACCAATTTTTATTATGGAAGGGGGAAAAAATTACAATTTTAGATGAAGATTTGGAGGGTATATTGGAAGGAGTAGATAGCAACGGCGGGTTAATTATAAGGATAGATGAAGGAAGAAAAATTTTATTTTCAGGAGATATATCTGTAAGAAAACAAAATTAGGTTTTAAATTATTTAACGCCAATTCGGAAATTAAGTTTAGTTGATTTATTTCAATAGGTCAAAATAAAGTATCTCAATTAAATTGGTAGTTAGTTAAAATCAAAAAAAATCTATACCTTAACATTTTCCGAACTTACGTTATTTTTATCACTGCTTTGACAATTTTCAAACTTATGTTATTTACTCTCTAGAACTTTATTAATTTCTTTTAACAATTCCAA
>CAZEUK010000068.1:0-6324 GCA_964514535.1 uncultured Aquificales bacterium | reverse complement strand
CTCTGCCATTCATCCCATTTCTTTAGAAATGGGCTTTCTGGCAAATTTTTTGTAAAATGCAAAGTTGAAATGATGATATAAATAAAATAGGTATAAATTTGAATAAAATTAGGCTTACAAAAGAGGAACTAAAAACAATAAATAAAGAGATAGAACTTACTTTAAAAATGATTTATTTATCTGGTCAATTAAGAAAATTTCTGATTATATTAAAATTAAAAAGAAGGAATTAATTTAGAAAATTAACTTCCAGCTTAAAATAACCTTTGTATTAAAGTAAAGTAAATGTTTTTTCTAATACAAAACAAAAATTTTTAAAAATTTCCTTCCAATTTTGGTAAAATCCTATTTAATTAAGTGTAAAGGGAAAATCAGATGGATATAACTTTTAACAATTTTACCTCTGAGCTTATCTTTAAGATATTATTTTCTTTAGGTTTAGGTTTGATTATAGGATTGGAAAGGGAGCATAGAAGTAAACTTGGGGAAGCTTTTGCAGGTATAAGAACAATACCTTTAATAACTATCCTAGGAACTTTGTCCGCTTATATATATGAAGGATACTGGGATAAGATATTTTATTTTACATTTGGAGCTGTAATACTTTATACAGTTCTTAATTTTTATCTTGAATATCAAAAAGATGTTGGAATAACGACTGAAATAACTATTTTAATATCCTATATAATTGGTGTTTTAGTATATTTTGAACATTTTTATGTAGCCACATTTATAACTGTAATAACAGCTATTCTATTAGCTTTAAAAAATGTCCTTGAAAACTTTGCTAAAAAATTATCACAGGAAGATATATTTGCAATTTTAAAATTTATAGTAATAACGATTGTTATCTATCCGATACTTCCAGACAAAAACATCGGTTGGTTTAATGCTTTTAATCCTAAGGATATATGGAAGATGGTAATAATCGTTTCAACTTTAGACTTTATAGGTTATATACTTTTAAAATGGAAGGGAGCGAAAACTTTATGGCTAAATGGAATTATAGGTGGCCTAGTGTCTAGTACTGCTGTAAGTTATGAGTTAGCAAAGAAAACAAAAGAATATCCGAACCTTGTAAACTCTGCTTCATTAGGTATAGCTTTAGCTTGGACAATAATGAACTTTAGAGTTATATTTTTGGCTGGAATTATATCTGTTGAACTGGCGAAAACGATTTCTATACCTTTAATTTTGTCATCAGTATTATTTTTAATTGTTATATTCCTGAATAGGAAAAATAAGAGGAGATATTATACAAAAGAGAATACAGATATAAGCATTAACAATCCTTTTGAAATATCTTCAGCTTTACAGTTTGGTTTAATTTACGCTTTAGTAATATTTGCCGTAAAGGTATTAGATTTTTATTTAGGAGATAAAGGAATATATATAGCGAGTTTTATATCTGGAATTATAGATGTTGATGCCATTACATTGTCAATATCTAAATTATTCTCCGCTGAAAAATTAGATGTTAACGTGGCGATAAAAGGAATACTTTTAGCAGTTTTATCTAACAGCTTTTTTAAATTTGGATATATATATTTCTTTGGAACAAAAGAATTGGCAAAAAATATAGCAGTGTTTTTGATAATTATCACCGTTATCACTTTAATTTGGTTAATTTTTTAAAAATCTATCTTATAACCTACACCTAAAACATTGTGGATTATATCCTTATTACCTAGGAGTTTTCTTAACAGCTTAATATTAGCCCTTACATTTTCTTTTGTTGGATAGTCGTTAATATCCCAACATTTATTCATCAAAGTTTCATAACTTACAACTTTACCCCTATTTCTGACTAACTGTTCCAATATACAAAACAGCTTAGGTGGAACAATTAACTTTTTACCATCTTTTCTAACTTCTCTATTGGTAAAATCTATCTCTATGTTATCAATCCTTACAATATCACTCTTTTCAGTTGAATTTCGTCTAATTAAAGCCCTAATCCTAGCCAACAGTTCCTCTACTTCAAAAGGTTTAACGAGATAATCATCTGCCCCTATATCTAATCCTTTAACTTTATCTTGAATTGTTCCTTTTGCGGTCAACATAAGTATTGGTGTTTTTATTCCTTTATCTCTTACAATTTTACAAACTTCATAACCATCTAATTTTGGTAAAAGTATATCTAAAATTATAAGGTCATAATCTCCTGTTAATATAAAATCTAGAGCCTCCTCCCCGTCGTAAGCACTTTCAACTAAATAACCGTTTAATTCCAGTATTTCCTTAAGTGTTTTATTAAGTTCTACGTTATCCTCAACAATCAAAATTTTCATTCTCTTTCACCCCCAAAAATCTAAAAAATTATACATTAATTTAAAAAAAATTTTTTTATGATGAATTTTCTATTAAGATTTATCGGAAAATGGTCAAAAATATAAAGATTTAAATAATTAATTATTGTCAAAATTTTGTAAAATCAATACAATTTAAATCTGTGTGGATAAATACCGCCTGCTAGGGAATATCCACACTTATAAAGAAAAAGGCGGAATAAAAATACCCTAGCCCAATTGTTAATTTAACTTTTGGTAAAGGAAGGTTGTGGAAATGAAAAAAATAGTTAATGTGGCAATTGTTGGATATGGCGTTGTTGGAAACGGTGTAGCCAAGATTTTAGAAGAGGATAAAGATTTAATCCTAAAAAAAAGTGGAGTTGAGATAAATCTAAAAAAGGTTTTTACGAGGAATTGGGATAAAAAGTTTAAGTATCCGTTAAAAGAGGAAAAAAAGGCCTACTCTTTAGATGAGATTTTAGAAGATAAAGATATAGATATTGTTGTAGAGTTGACAGGAGGTATAGATTTTCCATATAAGCTTATAAAAGAGGCAATACTGAGAGGAAAACATATAACGACTGCAAATAAGGCACTTTTAGCGGAGAGAGGGAAGGAAATTTTTAATTTGGCAGAGGAAAGGAATGTAAGGATAGGTTTTGAGGCGTCAGTTGCAGGTGGCATACCAATTATTAGAGCTTTAAGGGAAGGACTAGTTGGGAATGAGATTTTAAAAATATATGGAATACTTAACGGAACAACTAACTATATACTAACAGAGATGAACGAAAAGGGAAAAAGCTTTGATGAGGTATTGAAAGAAGCCCAAAGATTAGGATATGCGGAAGCTGACCCTACACTTGATATAAACGGTGTTGATGCAGGACATAAAATATCAATCTTAGCTTCATTATCATTTGGAGGATTTTTAAATTTTGAAGATGTTTATATTGAAGGAATTGATAGTATAGAAAAGATGGATATACAACTTGGTAAGGAGCTTAACTATACGTTAAAACTTTTAGCTATAGCTAAGAGTTATAAAAATAACGAAGTGGAAGTTAGAGTTCATCCTACATTTATACCATCAAGTCATCCATTGGCAAAGGTTGATGGAGTTTACAACGCAGTTATGGTTGAGGGTAGTAATGTGGGAGAGTGTATGTTTTACGGAAAGGGAGCAGGAAGTTTACCAACTGCCAGTGCGGTTGTAAGTGATATTGTTGATATAGCTAAAAGTGTGTCCTTAGGGATAGGGAGGGAAATAGAAATTACTTCTATGAATTGGGAACATAAAGATTTAAATCTTAAAAAAGTGTCAGATTTTTATACACGATATTACATAAGATTTATGGTCCCGGATAAAATCGGTATCTTATCAAAAATAGCAGGTGTTTTTGCCAAACATAACATAAGTATAGCTTCAGTTATTCAGAAAGATAAAGTCGTCAACTATTACAACGGTGATAATGACGGTTATGTTCCGTTAGTTCTGTTAACACACACCGCATCTGAAAATAATACGCAAAGTGCAATAAGAGAGATTGAAGAGCTTAGACTTACCAAAGGTAAAACAACTTTAATCAGAGTTGAAGACGAAGAAAACTAATTCAGGAGTTATCTATAGGTGATAATTATTACAATATTGGCTTTAACTATTATTTTTATCCTAATTTTTGATTTTAGACCTGTTAAAAGAATAAGATTTTTAGAGGATAATATACTAGATATTAAAGACATAAATATTGATAACAAAATATCATTCTTTAAAGTAATTGCCCACGTCCATACACAGTTTTCTTTTGACTCTTTAGGAAAACCATCAGATATTGAGTTTGCGATTAAACATAACAAAATAGATTACGTTTTCATAACTGACCACGATAACGACGATTTTAAATACTTTTCCACAGATAAAATGTCAGCAGGAATAGAACTAAACACTAAAGACGGTAGATTATTATTACTTGATAACAAATTACCTGTAATATCTCATCCTAATAACTTTGAGTTTGAGCATTACAGATGGAAAGGTGAGTTTAAAAAGGAGTATCTTTACGAGCTGATAAATGTTAAAGACGCTATAGTTTGGAAAAAATATTTATCAATTTTAACAGCTTTAAAAAATCTATTTTTATTACCTTTTTCAAGAAATCCTTACAGGAAATGGAACAGTTTATTACCTTTAGAAAAATGGGTTGATTTGTACTTTAAAAGAGCAAAAGGCTTAAAGATTATAGGAGGTTTAGATATACATGTTAAGTTTGTTTATCAAGAGCATACTAACGGAGTTTTAATACCATCCTATAAGAGAGGTTTCAAATGGGTTGTAAACCATACATACCTTACTGATTTTTCAGATATAAACAAAGATAAAATTTTAGAGGCTTTAAAGTTAGGGAATAATATTATTCTCATAAATGGATTTGGGGCTAAAGTATGGGTTAACGACGGTAAAGATATATACACTAACGGAGATAAAATACCTGTAAACAGTTTTATCAATTGTAAAGTTGAAACAAAAAAGTTTAATTCTGTAAAAATCTTAAAAAGAGATAACGTTCCAATACTAATAACAGAAAAAAATGAGTTCTCATTCCATTTAGATAAAAAAGGAAATTATCATATAGAGTTTTACGAGTACGATTTTAAGATTGGAAATATTTTATTCGGCTTTAGACCGTTAGGTTTAACAAATCTGTTTGAGGTTGTAGATGAAAGAGAGAAGATTAATACCTAACGACTGGCAAACAAAAATAAAGTGGAATGTAAAACTTTTCTATTTTATTAATTCAAAAAGAAATAAATTTCTAGACAAATTTTATAGATATTTTTATCTACTTGGAAAATCTTACTCTTTACCATTATTTTTACCAATATTCTATATATACGGTGGTGAAAAAGCAGTTTATCATGTGTCAATATCTCTTGTTATTACAGGTTTTATGATGCCTATACTGAAATATACTTTTAGACATCAAAGACCTGTAAAGCTTTTAAAAGATGTTTTTTTACTTGAGCCTGTGTCTCTTAAAAGCTTTCCTTCTGCAGACACAGCTTTAGCATTTACAATATTTGGAGTAATGCTATTTTACGGCTCTCCAATAATAATATTCCTGTTCTCCATATACGCCTTACTAATCGCATTTGGAAGAGTTTATATGGGTGCTCACTTTCCTATTGATGTTATCACAGGAGCTATAATAGGTTTGTTATCTGCATATCTAGGTAAAGATATAACTAATTATCTTTTAAATAACCTAACTCTTTAAAAATTTTTAATATCTCTGTTTTTTGGTTAAACCTAGCTACATCTATTGGAGTTAAGCCGTAATTGTCAGTAATGTATGGATTTGCTCCCTGCATAATTAAAAGCCTTACTATATCCTTATAGCCGTAATAAACAGCCCAATGTAAAGCAGTACTACCTTTATCATCTTTTGCATTAAGTTTAGCCCCTTTGGCAATAGCTAATTTTACATACTCAATATTTCCACTTTTAGAGGCAGTTAACAACATTCTATCAGGGGTTGACGTATCTATACGATTACAGGAAAGTAAAAATATAGAGAGAATAAAAGTTAAAAATATATATCTATACTTCATAAATTGTGTGTAACCTCTAATTTTTAGAAAATAGTTCAAATTAGCGTACTCTTTTGTACTCTTCAGGTAGCTCTCTAGGAGATTTTCCTAAATATTCAACTTCCTTTTCTTCATCTAATCGCTTTGAGAATGGTTTTTCCATTACAAGCTCTTCATAGACATGGGCTACCAATCCTGCAGACCTACCTATAATGAAAAATCCTTTCCCCATTCTATAATCAAATCCCATTTCCGATACTATTGAGGCTATAGCACCATCAACATTTAGAATTAGTTTTTTCCCTTTGATTTTTTCAATTGCCTTTTCTACTTCCAATGCAAACTTTACATATTTTCCAAAAAAACCTAACTTTTTAGCTATTTCTAGCAGTCTTTTTGACCTAGGGTCAAAATCTTTATAATATCTGTGTCCAAAACCTGCTATTCT
>CAZEUK010000067.1:0-6347 GCA_964514535.1 uncultured Aquificales bacterium | reverse complement strand
ATGGAGGTAGAAAAGTTAAAAGCTAAAATTATACATTTAAAATCCGTCCAATATCAGAATGTAAAGTTAAAGGAAATACTAAGATTTAAAGAAAACTATCCAAGATTTATAATTAGGGCTGGTAAGGTTATAGGATACTCACCGGAAAACTGGAATGAGTTTATCTATATAAACCTAGGTAAAGAAGATGGTGTAAGTAAGGGAGATTTGGTTATATCAAACGGTCATTTAATAGGAATAGTTTTTGATACTATTAACAGCTACTCTACGGTTATGTTAATATCTAACAGAAATTTTAAAATTCCTATAAGGACTAGAAAAACGAGGGAATTGGCTATTTATCAAGGTTATAACCTTAATTATGGTTATCTGAAATATGTTAAACCTGAGCAGGATATTAGGGAAGGTGATTTGGTAGAAACAACAGATATTGACAACCGGTATCCAGCTGGCATACCTATAGGTGTTGTAAAATCCGTCTCTTATAGAGAAGGGGAAGTTTTTAAAAATGTTAAAGTTGAGATAAATTTAAATCCATTAAATCTGGAGTATGTGATAGTTGTTATCGGAAAATCTAAAAAAAAGCAGTAAGTTAACTTTAATTTATTATCTGTCTGCTGTACTATTCTTACTTTTACAAAGTTCCGTTTTTATTAAATATATAGGTATTACAAATTTCCATCCAAATATTTTGTTAATTCTATTAATAATATTTAGTTTAAACAACGATTTTAAAGATAGTTTAAAATTCTCCCTATTTATAGGAATTTTTAAAGATTTATTAAATCCGAATTACATCTTGTTAGACTTACCAATTTATATGCTTTATCTGTTTTTAATTCAGATTTTAAAAGGTGGAATAGTATCAACTAATATCTTAAATCGTGTTTTAGTAGCCAGTTTTATAATAAATTTAGATTTTATAATAAGAAATGCTATTCTATACTTTGAGCTTGGAGAAATAAGTATAGAACCAATATTAATTATTCATATATTGGTTGATATATCATTATTCTTTTTATTTGATAGAATTTTTTATTTAATCTATAAAAAATTAAACAGTTATGAATTCTAGGGTTTTAGTTTTAATAGTATTCTTTATCATATATGCATTTATCTTAATAGGAAGGTTAGCATATCTTCAGATTGTGAAAGGGGATTTCTACTACTCTAAGTCAGAAAAAAATCATCTTAAAGTTGTTATCTTAAATGCCCCTAGGGGAAATATTTACGACAGAAACGGTATTTTATTGGCGTACGATGAACCATCTTATAATCTTTATACATTTCCATACATAATAAAAAAAAGATTAAAAACTGTAGAAAAAAATCTAAAGGATATACTAGGAATAGAGTTAACCCCTGAAGTAGAGGAAAAAATAAAAAAAGGTTATTCTTTAAAAGTAATCCTAAAGAAAAATTTAACTAAGGAGCAGATAGAAAAATTTTTCAGATACTCATATCTTTTCACTGGGATTTATTTGGAGGTACAACCTAGGAGAATATACACAGAATACGCCAAATATATGCCACATCTGATAGGTTATGTAGGTTATCCATCTAAAGGGAGTTAAAGGAAAATCCAAATTTAAGACCTGATATGTTAATAGGAAAAAGCGGTGTTGAAAAGATTTTCGATAAGTATTTAAGGGGTAAATATGGCACAAAGGGAATGGTTGTTGATGCGTTAGGTAGAATAAAGAAGATTAAATGGGAAAAATTACCCCAGAGGGGAAATGATATATATTTAACGGTGGACGCCAGAATTCAAAAGACCGTTTATGAAGCATTCTTAAACACTGGTGAGAAATCTGGAGCTGTTGTTGTTTTTAATCCTGACGGATACGAAATATTAGCTCTACTAAGTTATCCAATTTATGATATTCAAAAATTTTCAGATGGTTTAACTAGGGAAGAATGGAAAGCTATACTGAACGACCCATATAAACCTTTACTAAATAAAGCTTTAAAAGGATTATATCCACCCGGTTCAATATTTAAAATTGTTGTAGGGCTAGGAGCTTTAAATGAGGGAGTAATTACTCCAAACACTAGGATATACAGTGGAGGTAAGTTTAAGCTAGGAAATTTTGTTTTTAGAAATTGGAATCCTTACGGTTGTGGAAAAGTTAACGTTATGGAAGCTTTAGAAACTTCCTGTGATACATTTTTTTATCAGGTAGGATTAAACTTAGGTGTAAGAAAAATTACAAAATATACAAAACTGTTTGGAATAGGTGAAAAACTTAATCCTGAAATAGAGAAAAAGGTTGCTATAGTTCCAAGTCCTGAATGGAAGAGAAAAAAATTTGGTAAACCTTGGTATCCGGGGGACACTATAGTTTACAGCATAGGACAGGGTTATCTATCAATAACTCCATTTGACGCTGTTAAGATAATAGCACCTATCGCAAATGGGGGAAAAATTTACAAACCTAAGCTTTTAAAAGCAATTCATAACCGTGATACAAATGAGTATAAAGAAACAGAAAAAAAGTTATTGAGAATACTACCTGTAAAGTTTGAGTATATAAAAACTATAAAAAAAGGTCTCTATTTGGTAGTTTACGGTAGCAGAGGAACTGCAAAACTTTTAAGTCTATCTCCTGTTAAAGTGGCTGGGAAAACAGGAACGGCACAAGTTATAAGGAAAAAAGACCCTAAACAGAAAATTAAAAAGTGGGAACATCAAAACCACGCTTGGTTTGTGTCCCTATTTCCTTACGATAAACCTAGATTTGCTATGGCTGTTTTTGTTGAGCATGGTATAGGTGGAAGTAAGACAGCTGTCCCTATAACAAAATATATAATTGAAGAACTTTACAAAAAGGGAATAATAAATGAAAAGTATTAAAAATCTTATTCTTTTATATGACCCTATAATAGTTGGAATAGTTATTTTTTTTATATTTTGGAGTGTTTTAAATGTTTACAGTGCCACAATTCACGAATATCAAAATCTTTATGTGAAACAGGCTGTTTTTGGGGTAATAGGCTTAATACTTATGTTTTTAATATCATTAGTTGACTACAGAAAGTTATTAAACATATCTCCATATCTATATGGAATAGGAGTTGCTTTACTTATAGCTGTTATGTTGTTTGGAAAAACAATTTTAGGAGCTAAAAGATGGATTTATTTAGGCTTTTTTATGCTCCAACCTTCAGAACTAATGAAGTTTATAATGATACTTCTAACATCACACATACTTGACGATAAAGTTAAAATAACTTTAAAGGATATTCTTACAGTTTTAGGGTTAGCTATTGTACCTGTTCTATTTATTCTTAAACAACCTGACTTAGGAACATCTATAATGGTTCTACTTCCAGTTTTAATAATACTTTTTATCGCAGGTTTACCTAAAAGGTATATTTTCGGAGCTATAACAATATTTTTAGCATCTGCTCCACTTATATGGCAACACTTAAAACCATACCAAAAAAAGAGAATTTTAGCCTTTTTAAACCCTGAAGCTGACCCTTACGGTAGTGCTTACCATATACTCCAATCTGAGATAGCTATCGGTTCAGGTAAATTAACAGGTAAAGGATTTTTAGAAGGAACACAATCTAAACTTTTCTTCTTACCGGAGCAACATACAGATTTTATATTTGCAACTATAGGTGAGGAGTGGGGCTTTGTAATTTCTGCTTTAATGGTATCTCTATATCTTATATTAGGTATTAGGATTGTATATTGGGGATTAAAAGTTAAACATATAGCAGGTAAATATATCTGTTTTGGTGCAGGTGGATTAATAACATTACAGGCTTTTATTAATATCTCTATGACAGTTGGATTTGCCCCAGTTGTAGGTATTACCCTTCCTTTTGTAAGTTATGGAGGTACTTCTTTAATAACCTTCTGTTTAATAATAGGTTTAGTTTTGTCTGTAATAGTAGAATATAAAAAGGAAAAGATACATTTTTGAGATAGAATTTTTTTTAAGAAAAGTAATGAGAGTTAGATTTAAAACATATTTAAGGGTGATGGTGTGAAAAGATACAGTTTTAAAAATTTAAATGTTGTTTATACTGAAAAAGAAGACGGTAATATGAGAGATAAGGATACAAGGAACAGATTTTTAAAATCTATAGGTTTGAAGTATGTTTATCTTCCAAAACAGAACCACACCAACATAGTTGCTCCATTTGTTAATATGAGCGGGGAAGCAGACGGTTTATACACAGATTTAAAAAATATTCCTATAGGTGTTTTAACTGCCGACTGTATGGCTATAGTAATAACTGATTTTAAAGGATTAGTTGTTTTACACGCAGGATGGAGAGGCCTATTCAGTGGAATAATAGAGAATGGAATTAAATATTTTAAAGAAAGAAAAAATTTATTTGCCTTTATATCACCAAGTATTAAATCCTGTTGTTTTGAGGTTGGAAAAGATTTTGTAGCAAAAATGAGAGCATTTAATATAGATGAGAAATATTTAATAAAAAAGAATGGAAAATTCTATTTTTCATTACAGGATTTAGCTATAGATAAATTGAAAAGAGAAGGAGTAAAGGATATTTATTTGGAAAATATTTGCTCCAAATGTGATAACAGGATTTACTCCTTTAGAAACGGAGATATAGAGAATAGAATTTTAACATTGGCTTATTTGAGTTGATAAAATGATTTTTCAAACAATATCTTAAAAAGGAGATTATTTTATGGAAAAACCTAAGAATGATTTAGTTTTAAGGGCGATAAAGTGGGAGAAAACAGAGAGAACACCTGTTTGGCTTATGAGACAGGCAGGTAGATATATGCCTGAGTATAGAAAATTAAGGGAGATGGCAGGCAGTTTTAAAAATTTTTATAAAAATGTAGATTTGGCAGTAAAGGCTTCCATACTACCTAAAAAAATTCTAGATGTTGACGCAATAATAATATTTTCAGACATATTAACTCCGTTAGAAAGTATAGGAATGGATTTTGAATTTGTAGAAAAAAAAGGACCTATTTTTAAAAATCCAATAAGAAGTAGGAAAGATTTAAACAGACTAAAAGAGTTTAATGTTGAAGATGTAAACTTTGTTGGAGAAATAATAAAGGGAGTTAACTCTGAATTAAATAGAGAAGTTCCAGTTATAGGATTTTGTGGAGCACCTTTTACACTGGCCTCCTATATGATAGAGGGAAATACATCAAAAGATTTTAAAATAGCTAAAACATTTATGTTTAATAATCCAGATGATTTCAAGCTACTGTTGGATAAACTTGCAGATATACTGATAGATTATTTAGCCTTCCAAATAGAAAGTGGAGCAGATATTGTTCAGATTTTTGACAGTTGGGCTGGTTATCTTACCCCAGACGATTATAGGGAGTTTGCATTACCACCTATAAAGAAGATAATAAAAGCTATTAAAAGATATAACAAACCTATTATCCACTTTACAAAAGGAGTTAGTGGTATTTTAGATACTTTCCTATCATCAGGGGCAGACGTTTACAGTGTAGATTGGATGATAGATTTAGCCATTTTAAAGGATAAATCTAACGGTAGTTTTACAGTTCAAGGGAATTTAGACCCTACAGTTCTATATGCAGAAAGAAATGTTATAAAAGAAAAGGTATTATCTATATTAAACAAATGGGAGTATAAAACAGGTCATATATTTAACTTAGGACATGGTCTATCTCCAGATATGGAACAGGATAAAGTTAAATTTTTAGTTGATACGGTTAAAGAGTTAAGTCTAAATCTAAGGCTTTCAAGTTAGCCTTTGCCTTTACTAAAGTTTCTTTATATTCTTCTTCAGGATTAGAATTGTAGACTATACCACTACCTACATATATATACCCTTTTTTTTCTTTAAATATTATCTGTCTTATAGCAACGCTCATAACAAAATCTAGGTTAGGCTTAAAAAGGACAGTAGCACCACAGTAAACAGACCTTTCTATATCTTCCAATTCTTCAATAATCTCCATAGCCCTCTTTTTAGGAGCTCCAGTAATTGACCCCGGGGGGAATGTGTTATTGATAATATCTTTAAGTCTTATACCTTCCGTTAACTCTCCGATAACCGTTGAGCTCATCTGATATAAAGTTGAATATCTTTCCACTTTAAACAAATCTTTTACATAAACTTTTTTACAAATCCTACCTAAATCATTCCTCATTAAGTCTGTAATCATTAAATTTTCTGCCATTTCTTTTTCCGAGTTCTTTAACTCTGTGAACAGTCTCTTATCTTCTTCCTCTGTTTTTCCCCTAGGTCTAGTTCCTTTTATAGGCTCAGTTATTAAAATATTTCCTTCCTTCTTTAAGAATAACTCCATAGAACCTGATAAGACGGAAAATTTAACTCCTTTTAACAACATAAGATAAGGCGTC
>CAZEUK010000066.1:0-6465 GCA_964514535.1 uncultured Aquificales bacterium | reverse complement strand
CGTGGGAGGGCGGGTGATCAGCGGATAAAAGCTACTCCGGGGATAACAGGCTAATGGAGCCCGAGAGTCCACATCGACGGCTCCGTTTGGCACCTCGATGTCGGCTCGCCGCATCCTGGGGCTGTAGCCGGTCCCAAGGGTTGGGCTGTTCGCCCATTAAAGCGGCACGCGAGCTGGGTTCAGAACGTCGTGAGACAGTTCGGTCCCTATCCGCCGCGGGCGTAGGAGGCTTGCGAGGAGCCACTCCTAGTACGAGAGGACCGGAGTGGGGCAGGCTCTGGTGTACCAGTTGTCCCCCAAGGGCAACGCTGGGTAGCCACCCTGCTACGGGATAAACGCTGAAAGCATCTAAGCGTGAAGCCCGCCTCTAGATAAGGCCTCCCGCACTTCGTGCCTGAAGGGCCCTGGAAGACTACCAGGTTGATAGGCCACTGGTGGAAGCTCAGTGATGGGTGTAGCCTAGTGGTACTAATCGCCCGTGCGGCTTGGCCTCTTACTTCTTATTTATCCCTGTTCCTTATTCTATTGCCTTTCCCCCTTGGTGCCTATGGCGGGGAGGTTACACCCGGTCCCCATTCCGAACCCGGCAGTTAAGCTCCCCTGCGCCTATGATACTGGCTGGGCAACCGGCCGGAAAAGTTGGTCGGTGCCAAGGGGTTTAAACATATTTTTGGTATTATTTTATTTATCTTCTAATTTTTATATAATTATCAAAAATCCTTGATTAATCTGGAGTTTTAAATTTAAATGGATTATTCTTTAAAATTACCTTTTTTATTATCTTTTGGCATAATAACGACAACTCTTTTTCTTGCTGGTTATATAGGTAAAATTCTAAAATTTCCATCGGTTTTATTTTATATTCTAGCCGGTCTAGTATTAGGTAGATTTATACATCAAGAGGAAGCTCTTGAAATATTTAGCGAATTAGGAATTGTATTTTTATTTTTCTATTTAGGTTTAGAATTTAATATTGTAAGGGCTGTAAACACTGCAAAACGTATATGGTCTGTAGGTATTCTAGATTTATTTTTTAATTTTATTCTAATATTTTTGGTTGCCTATTATTTAGGATTTTCATTATTTCAATCGTTGCTAATTGGTGGAGTTGCCTATGCTTCATCCTCTGCGATTACAACTAAAATAATTGTTGATAATCATAGAATTGCCAGCCCAGAGACTGAGTTAATCTTAGGTTTAATGGTTTTTGAAGATATTTTAGCTCCTATATTGTTGGCAATAATATCTGCTGTTGCCTTAGGTGGACAACTTTCAGTATCAACTTTTATCATACTTATTTTAAAAATTTTTATTGTCTTTGCAATATCAATTGGTATAGCCGTTTATCTAAAAAATCATATCTCCAATTTCATAGACAAGTTTATAGAAGAAGAAATATTTACCCTTTTTTCTTTTGGTGGATTAATACTATTTGCAGGTATAACTAAATTTTTAGGATTATCGGAAGCCTTAGGTTCATTCTTGATGGGTATGATTGTTTCTGAAACTGGTAAATCCCATGATGTCGAAAAAATAATGTTTGCAATAAAGGATTTAGCTGTAGCTATATTTTTCTTCTTATTTGGTGCTAGTATTAAGTTTTCTACAGGGATAGACAGTAAATTTTTATTAATTCTATTACTGATTATTCTTTTATCAATTTTAGGTAAATTTTTAACAGGTTTTATAGGCGGTCTAATCTATGGATTGTCTAAAAGGAAATCTATTTCCACAGGATTGTCTATTATAAATAGGGGTGAGTTCTCCATCGCAATGTCTAAATTTGCCCCGCCTAATATGTTGTTATTTATAGGTGTTTACGTTCTAACTATGGCGTTTATAGGTATAATTACTGCCCAATATGCTTATAAAATAGCTGAATTAATTCTCCCTAAGAAAAAGAAAAAAAGAAAAAAATACAAAGCTTATATTTCTAACGATTAGTCATTTCCTCAAATAGTTTTATATATTTATCAGCTGTGTTCTGGATAGAATATCTTTGGGCGGTTTTTATAGCATTTCTGGAAAGTTTGTTATACTCATCAGAAGATAAACTTAAAACTTTTTCCATTTTATTTTTTAATCCTTTAAAATCTCCAACTTTTACAGAGTATCCGTTAAAACCGTCTTTTAAATATTCTCCAATTCCTCCTGCTAAAGTTGATATTACAACTTTTCCAGTTGCCATTCCTTGAATTAAAGCTCCTGCTATTCCTTCCAAATATGATGATAGGACAAAATAATCTGAAGCATTTAGTAAATCTGGTATATCTTTTCTAAAGCCTAGTCCTATAATTTTATCTGAGTTAAATTTTTTAACTTCTCTATCGGTGTCTAAACCTACTAAGATTAATAAACAATTTTCACAATTTAAATTCAGAAACGTTTGTATAAGTTTATCCTGTCCTTTAACTTTAGGATTCCAGTTAGCTACATTTATAAATATCTTTTTGTTTAAAGGCAAATTTAACTTTTTTCTTAACTCAAACTTTTTTTCAGGTTCAGGTTTAAATCTTTCTAAATCAATTCCACTTTCTATTGTTATAAGTTTCTCTGGAAAAAAATTAGCTTTTTCTAAAATCTCTTTAACCTGTCTAGATACGACAACTATCTTATCAGCTACAGAGTATTTTAAATATTTGGATAGGAGAGATGGAATTCTACCAGACCTTTTAACATTAATTATTTTAGGATTTGTCTTTAAAAATATTTTTGCAATTCTAACATAATCAAAAGCGTGTGGAGAGTTTGCTATAACTATATCAAAATTATTTTTATCAATTATAGAGATTAATCTTTTATAGTTTTCTAATCTATATCTGGCGTTTTTTACATGATTTTCAAAGTAATGAATTGGTATGTTATAAGGAGACAATTTGTCAATCATCTCTTTATATTGGTAGGATAAGGCAATATGAACATCTATACCTTTCTTTTTTAGTTCTCTAGTTGTTAAATAAACTTGTTCTTTTGTACCTCCCCAACCAAAACCATCAACAACTTGTAATACTTTCATTGAAAAAACCTAAAAGGGCAAAAGCCCTTATTACCAATCGTACCTATCTCCGTATTTTTCTCTTAATATTTTTGCCACTTCTACCATATTCTTTAACGCAGGAATAACTTCTTCCCACTGTCTTGTTTTTAATCCACAGTCAGGATTTATCCATACTAGGTTTTTATCTATTACTTGAATTGTTCTTTCTGCTATTTCTAACATTTCCTCAACAGATGGTATCCTTGGAGAGTGTATATCGTAAACTCCAACACCTATACCATGGTCATAATTAAACTTCTCAAATGCTTCAATTATCTCACCTTTAGACCTTGACGCCTCAATTGATATTACATCTGCATCCATTTTGTAAATCCACTCTATTATTTCGTTAAACTCTGAATAACACATATGTGTGTGTATCTGTGTGGTTTCTTTAACAGTGTTGTTTGTTAGTCTAAATGCTTTTACAGCCCAATTTAGATATTCTTCCTGCTTTCTTTTCTTTAAAGGTAATCCTTCTCTGAAAGCTGGTTCATCTATCTGTATAACTTTTATTCCAGCCTTTTCTAAATCTAAAACTTCTTCTCTTAAAGCTAATGCTATTTGATAGGCAATCTCTTTTTTAGGTATATCCTTTCTATAGAAAGACCAGTTTAGTATGGTTGTTGGACCTGTTAACATTCCTTTCATAGGTTTATCTGTTAAGCTTTGTGCGTAAACAATCTCTTTAACTGTCATAGGTTCAGGTCTCGATACATCACCGTATATTATAGGTGGTCTTACACATCTAGTTCCGTAAGACTGTACCCATCCATTTTTAGTGAATGCAAAGCCTTCCATTTTTTCACCGAAAAACTCAACCATATCAGTTCTTTCAAACTCTCCATGGACAAAAACATCCAATCCTATCTCTTCCTGAATTTCTACAGCTTTCTTTATCTGTTCTTTTATAAAGTTTTCATACTCTTCAGCCGATATTTCTCCCCTTCTAAATTTAGCCCTTGTCTGTCTAACTTCTTTTGTTTGTGGAAAACTTCCAATTGTTGTTGTAGGAAATCTAGGTAATCCTAACAACTCTATCTGTTTTTTATATCTTTCTTTAAAGTCTTCAGGTCTTCTTATCTCTTGATTATCTATATCTTTAACTGCCTCTCTAACGGCTTCATTTTTAAACTTATCCCTTAAATCCTGTAATGTTTGAACAGGTATATCCTTTCCTTCATTTATTATCTCTTTTAATGTTTTTAACTCTTCTAATCTTTCATCTGCAAATGATAAAAGTCCTATTAAATCTTTGTCTAGGTGTCCTTTTTCAGGCTCTAGAGAAACTGGTAAATGGAATAATGGTGCTGCGTTAGATAAAATTAGATTTTCTTCAGGTATATACTTTAATAATTCATCAACTAATGTTAAAACTTCCCTATAATCTGTTTTCCAAGGGTCTCTACCTGATATAACTCCTGCAATTAATTTTTTATCTGTTGGAAAACCGTATTTTTTTATATTCTCTAAATTTTCATTATTTACAACAAAATCTAATCCTATAGCTGATACTGGAAGCTCTCTAGTTATTCTTTCAAAGTTATCTAAACTTTCATAATATGTATGGACAAATACTTCCATACTATCTATATCATGCATCACAATCTTATACGCGTCTATTAAGGTTTGTATTTGGTCTTCTGTTAGGTCTAGAACTAACGCAGGCTCATCTAACTGAACAGCTTTAACTCCTTCTTTTTGTAATTCTAATAATATCTCATTGTAGAGGGACGCTACTTCTAAGACTAATGGTCTAAACTTCTCACTTTCAGGAGCTTTTACCATTTTCATTAAAAGTGAACCTTCCTGTTTCTCGTAAACTTTACCTAGGTAAACGTATGTGAATGGTCCTATTAATACCGGCTTTGTCTCTACTCCAAACTTTTCTTTAGCCCATCTGTAAGATATTAAAGGTCTATTTTTAACTAACTTAAATCCGCCTTCAAACTCTGGGACTATGTAGTGGTAGTTTGTATCAAACCATTTTGTCATTTCACAGGCAATAGCCTTATCAGTTCCCCTTGCCATTGCAAAATATCTATCTAAACTGTCTTCTATATATCTAAATCTGCTTGGAACAACATCAAACATAGTTGACACATCTAGAACAAAATCGTAAAGTGAGAAATCGTTTGACGGTATATAATCAAGATTTGCATTTATAACCTTTGCCATTCTATCTGCGTCAACTTCTTCAAGTCTTTTATATAACTCTTCCTTTGATATTTCCCCTTTCCAATAGCTTTCTATAGCCTTTTTCATTTCTCTATTTGGTCCAATTTTAGGATAACCAAAAGCAGTAGTTTTTATTCCCATTAAATTCCTCCTTCATTCTAAAAATTAATATTTCTTTACGATTGATTGTAAATTAATAAAAATTTTAAAGCAATAATCAAAATCTACAGAATGGCGTTATAATTAATAATTAATATTTGTTAGGGGTACTAATTGACTAATAAACTTTGTGTTTATCCGGGTACTTTTGACCCTGTACATTACGGTCATATAGATATAGTTAAAAGGGCTTTAAATGTTTTTGATTATGTTATAGTTGCTATTGCTGAAAATCCAAAAAAAAAGCCCCTTTTCAGTATAGAAGAAAGGGTTGATATGTTTAGGGCTTCCGTTTCAGATTTTGCAGATAGGGTTATAATTGAACCTTTTAACGGTTTACTGGTTAATTTTATGAGAAAGTATAACACTAAAATAATTGTAAGGGGTGTAAGGCTATTTACAGACTTTGAGTATGAATTACAGATAGCTATGACAAATTACAATTTGGATAAGGTAGAAACATTTTTCCTTATGCCTTCCCAAGAACTTATACATATAAGCTCTACAATAGTTAAAGACATTGCTTTTCATCATGGAGATTTATCTAGCTTGGTTCATCCATATGTTGAAAAGAAGTTAAGAGAAAGGTTTAAGGTATGAGAAGATATATTACAATTTTATCTCTAATTTTATTTACCTTAAGTAGTTGTGGTTATAAGGCTGTTGATTTTTCCGAAAGAAAAGAAAGTGGAAAGTTAAAGGATGTTTACTGTTTGGAGAAAATCTCAATATCTTCCCCTGAAGCTAAACTGACAGACACACTTTACAGATATTTATCTTCATCAATTATATCTGCAGGATATAGACTTGAATGTTCAAAGGACACAACTAGATACCTTAGGATATATGTGGGAAGTGTTAATACATATCCTATAGGCTACTCCCAATCTTTAAGGGCGTCTGTCTATAATGTTGTTATAAATGTAAATGTTAAAGTTGAGAATAAAAAAAGGGAGATACTGTTAAATAAAAATATTTCTGAAACTACACAGTTTTTTGGTACAGGTTTAAGGGCTGATATAGAGAGAAGGTATGCTATGGAAAAAATAGGAAGACTTTTAGCTTTAAGAATTTTCTCAATGATTTCAAAT
>CAZEUK010000065.1:0-6471 GCA_964514535.1 uncultured Aquificales bacterium | reverse complement strand
TGTTCTTTCACCAACACCAACAACAACTGAATAACCTGAGTGGAATTTAGCTATATTGTGAATTAGCTCCTGCATTAAAACTGTTTTTCCAACTCCTGCACCACCAAATAATCCAACTTTTCCACCTTTGATAAATGGAACAAGTAGGTC
The DNA here is from genome assembly GCA_964514535.1 of uncultured Aquificales bacterium. Lineage (GTDB taxonomy): Bacteria > Aquificota > Aquificia > Aquificales > Hydrogenothermaceae > QNZC01. The sequence goes on along the minus strand of CAZEUK010000065.1, from coordinate 6,321 downwards.
TATAACTTTAATACCTGTTTCAAATATTTCTACTTTTGTTGATTGTTCCTCAAAAGAAGGAGCAGGTCTAAATATTGGCCAGTATTCTTTTGCTTCTACTGGACCACCATCATCTATTGGCTTTCCAACAACATTAAATATTCTTCCTAAAACTTCCTTTCCTACCGGTATTTGTAAAGGTGCTCCTACACTTTCAACCTCCTGTCCTCTAACTAAACCGTCTGTTGGTCCATAAGCTACAGTTCTAACTCTTTTGTCTCCAATATGTTGAGCAACTTCTAAGAATAACTCTTCTTCTATTTCATTACCTTTGTCGTCAATTGCAGTTCTAATAGTTTTTAAAGCCCATCTAATCTCTGGAAGTTCTTCAGTTTCAAACTCAACGTCTACGACAGGTCCTACTACCTGTACAATTTTACCTTTTAATTCTGCCATAAAATAGATACCTCCTTAATAATTTGCCTTATATATTTTCACACAAATTTATAAAAATTTTAAGAGAAAAGGAATAGATATAACCAATTTTAAAATTAAACTAGTTTAATCCGTTAATTAGTTTTTGTTAACAATACAAGTTAAAATAAAACTATATAAATTATTAAAAAGTATTTAATGGATAAAATGGACGAAAAGAAAAAACTTTATTTAGAAAAGACAGAAAAACTTTTAAAGGTTAAACCTGAAGATATTAAAGATGAAAAAAGGGCTAAAGAGTTAATAGAAGAGCTTAGAGATGTTATTAATTATCACGATTATTTATACTATGTAGTTAATGAACCTATAATAACTGATTATCAGTATGACCAACTGTTTCATCTATTGAAAAAACTTGAGGAAAAGTTTCCACAATTTATAACTCCCACATCTCCAACCCAAAGGGTAGCTTCAGATATAACTAAAGAGTTTCCGGAAGTTAAACATCTGTCTCCAATGCTTTCACTTGAAAACTCCTACAATGAAGAGGATTTAAGAGAATTTGATAAAAGAGTAAGAGAGATTATTGGAGTTGATATTGTAGAGTATGCGGTAGAGCCTAAGTTTGATGGGGCAGGATTAGCATTAGTGTATAAAGATGATATTTTTGTTAGAGGAGCTACAAGAGGTGATGGTTCTGTAGGTGAAGATATTACCAACAATGTTAAAACAATCCGTTCTGTTCCTTTAAAAGCCGACTTTAGTAAATATGGTATTCATACTGTAGAGATAAGAGGAGAAGCAGTATTAAGTAAAGAAAAGTTTAAACTATTAAATGAGCTAAGGATGGAAGAGGGATTACCTCCTTTAGCAAATCCTAGGAATGCGGCGGCAGGTTCTTTAAGACTTCAAAATCCTAAAGAAGTTGCAAAAAGAGGATTGGAAGTTTTTGTTTATCAGATTACTTATGCAGTAGATAAAGAAAATAACAATCTTTTAGGTACAAAGATAAAAAAACATTCTGAAGCTATAGAGATGTTATTTAATTTAGGTTTTAAAGCACCATATAAAGAGTTAAAAGTATGTAATGGTATAGATGAGGTTATAGATTACTGTAGAGAGTGGGAAAAGAAAAGGGAGAACTATCCTTACGAAATAGATGGAATGGTAATAAAAGTTAACGATATTAAATATTATGAAAAATTAGGGATTACATCCCATCATCCAAGATGGGCTATAGCGTTTAAATTTAAGGCTAGACAAGGAAAGACTAGACTTTTAAAGGTTATTTTTCAGGTTGGTAGAACAGGGGCTATAACCCCAGTCGGTAAGCTTGAGCCTATAGAGTTGGGAGGAGTTATAGTATCGTCTGTTTCATTAATAAATGAAGATTTTATAAGGGAAAAAGATATAAGAATTGGTGATTTAGTTATAGTTGAGAGGGCAGGGGATGTTATTCCTTATATAATCGGAGTTGATAAATCTGCAAGAACAGGGAAAGAAAAACCTATAGAATTTCCTAAATACTGTCCTTCCTGTGGTTCTCCAGTGGTAAAACTGCCTTACGAAGCTGTTTATAGATGTGTAAATGTAAACTGCCCTGCACAGGTTTTAGAAAGGCTTATATACTTTGCCTCTAAAGACGCTATGGATATAAAAGGCTTAGGTGAAGCTACAATAAGAAGATTTTATAAATTAGGTTTCTTAAAAAGAATACCTGATATATTTAGATTACCTTATGAAAAAATTGAAAGACTTGAAGGTTTTGGAAAAAAATCTGTTGAAAATTTGAGGAAAAATATAGAAGAGGCTAAACATAGACCAATACACAGACTAATAACAGGATTAGGAATAAGATACGTTGGTAAAACTACCGCTAAAACTTTGGCAGAACATATAAACTGTGTTGAAGATTTGAAAGATTGGAGTATTGAAGATTTAGAAAAACTACCGGATATAGGCTATAAAGTAGCTACAAGTATATACGACTTTTTCCACAATGAAGAAAATTTAAAAATGCTTCAGGAATTAAAAGATTTAGGTGTTAAAACCTGTAAAGATAAATCGGAAGAAGAGAAAAAATCAGATTTGTTGAAAGGATTAACATTTGTATTTACAGGAGCTTTAAGTTGCTGTTCAAGGGAAGAAGCTAAAAGTATTGTAGAAAGTTTGGGAGGTAAAGTTTCAAATTCTGTAAGTAGAAAAACTTCGTTTGTTGTGGTAGGCGAAAATCCCGGTTCAAAATACAATAAGGCTTTAAAACTTGGTGTTAAGATTTTAAATGAAGAGGAGTTTTTAAAATTAATAAAGGGAAGAAATATAGAAAAGGAGAAAATTAATTAAAATAATTAGACAAACTTTTTTTCCATATTTCCTTTAATTTAACTATATCTTCCTCTATATACTCATTACCTATCTTTAGTTTTAATTTATTATCACCTATTGTTCTTCCTATTACTTTAAAGCCTATTCCCATATCTTTAGCTTTATTTTTTAGTTCTTCCAAATCTTTATCTGATACAGATATAACTATTAAACTTCTCATTTCGTCAAAAAGTTCAAAATCTTCCCTATACTTTGTATCTATACTAATATCCAATCCAAATCTTTCCTCTCCTCCAAATGCCTTCTCTAAAATTGCTGTTATCAAACCGCCATCGGAAACATCATGGGCAGATTTTATTTTATCTCTATTTTCTAAAACAAAATCTCTCAGTTTTAATTCCATATCTAAGTCTATAGGTGGTATATCCCCTTCTACCTTTCCGTAAACTTCTTTAAGGAATTCACTTCCATTTATTGTTGGTTCTTTATTAACCTCTCCAATTAAAACTATATTATCGCCTATGTTTTGATAGAAAGACGGTATAGCGTCTTCAGGTCTGTTTAAAACTCCGACGGCAACTACAATTGGAGTTGGGTATATATTTATTCTTTTATCAGGTAATACAGTTTCATTGTAAAGGGAAACATTACCACTTATAACAGGAGTGTTCAATTTTTTACAAGCATCTGCCATACCTCTTGTAGCCTGTTCAAACTGCCACATAATCTCTGGATTTTCAGGATTTCCCCAATTTAGACAATCTGTTATTGCAAGAGGTTTAGCCCCTGATATATACACATTTCTTACAGCTTCAGCTACAACCCTTTTTGCACCCTCATACGGATTTAAATAAACCCATCTTCCATTGCCATCTGAGGATATAGCAACTGCTCTCTCTGAGTTAATTTCAGGTTTTACAGCCCATTTTATCCTCAAAACTGCACTATCACTTCCCGGTTTTACAACAGTATTTATCCCAACTTCATAATCATATTGCGTATAGACCCATTCCTTACTAGCTATCGTAGGTGATGTTAAAACTTTTTTTATACTTTCTTTTAAATCTAACTTTGGTAATTCTTCTTGATTAAAACTTTTTGTTTTCTTTAAATACTCAGGTTCTTTTCTAGGTCTTATATATACAGGTGCATCGTCAACTATTGCTGAAATTGGTAAATCTACAACCTTTTCTCCTTTATAAAAAACTTCCAGTCTTTTTGTATCAGTTGTCTCACCGATAACAGATGCTTCTAATCCGTGCCACTTTGCTATTTTTAAAACTTCTTCCACATTTTCTTCATCAACTGAATATAACATTCTTTCCTGACTTTCAGATAGTAAGATTTCGTAAGGTGTCATTCCTTCTTCTCTTAATGGCACATTTTCCAGATAAACCCTAACTCCCATATCCGATTTTGCTCCAAATTCGGAGGTAGAACCTGCTAAACCTGCCGCTCCAAAATCTTGACAACCTTCTATTAATCCTTTTTCCATAACTTCCAATGTACACTCTATCAATCTTTTCCCGAAAAATGGGTCTCCTATCTGAACATTTGGTCTTTTATCTTCCGTTTCTTCTGAAAATTCGGCAGAAGCCATTGTAGCACCGTGAATTCCGTCCCTTCCAGTTGAAGAACCAACCATAACAAGCTTTTGCCCTATCTTTGTAGCTCTAGCTCTGAATATTTTTTCTTTTTCAAGTATTCCCAAACAGAAGGCATTAACTAAAGGATTTCCTGAATAAACTTCGTCAAAAACAACTTCTCCTCCTATTGTAGGAACACCTATACAGTTTCCATAAAAACCAATTCCTTTAACAACTCCTTCAGCTATACCTTTAGCGTTCTTTATGTTATTTCCCCTTTTATCATCCTTTCTTATATCCCCAAATCTTAAACTGTCAAATGCACAAACAGGTCTAGCCCCCATAGATAAAATGTCCCTTATAATTCCACCAACTCCAGTTGCCGCCCCGTGAAAGGGCTCTATATAGGATGGATGGTTATGACTTTCTATTTTAAAAGCAACTGCGTATTTATCATCAATCTCAACAACTCCCGCATTTTCACCGGGTCCCTGTAAAACCCAAGGTGCATCGGTAGGAAATACCTTTAAAAAAGCCTTTGAAGATTTATAAGAACAGTGTTCACTCCATAGAGCTCCAAATATACCTAGTTCTATCTCATTAGGTTCTCTCTTTATTAATTTAACAATTCTTTTGTATTCCTCTAAGTTCAATCCATGTGCAGATAAGATTTTCTCTTCCATATAGACCTCTAAAACTTAACAGATTTTATGTAAATATTTTACAGGTATTTTTTATATTAATTTTAAATTCTTTATGAAGGAATAATGGTTGATTTATGATAAGTTTTTCAATGGGAAGGTTAAGTGGTATACAGGCATTGGTTAAAGTCCTCTATATTTAAAACTCCTAATATAGTTAGTTAATACTTACTAGTTTATGATATTAATCATAATAATTTAGTTTTTTAAGTATTTATATTTGTTTAGTAAAACGGTTAGTGAACACAAACTAATAGGAGGAATAAAAATTGGATTTATTAACATTATCTAGACTTCAGTTTGGTATGACAGCTTTCTACCACTTCCTATTTGTTCCTCTTACATTAGGACTTGCATTTATGATAGCCATTATTAAAACAATCTATCTTAAGAATAAAGACGAAAGATTAGACAAACTGGCAATGTTCCTTATGAAACTTTTTGCAATAAATTTCGCAGTTGGAGTTGCAACTGGTTTAACTATGGAGTTTGAGTTTGGTACTAACTGGTTTGAATACTCTAAGTTTGTCGGTGATATTTTTGGAGCACCTTTAGCAATAGAAGGATTAATGGCTTTCTTTCTAGAATCAACGTTTATAGGACTGTTTTTATTTGGAAAAGATAGAATTTCAGACAAAATGCATACTTTTGCAGCTTGGATGGTTGCAATAGGTAGTACATTATCAGCTTTATGGATATTGATAGCAAACTCTTGGATGCAAACACCTGCAGGCTATAAGATAGTTGAGACGGAGCAGGGAGTAAAGGCTGTTTTAACTAACTTCTGGGAAGCTGTAATAAATCACACAACTGTCTTTAGATTTTTACATTGTGTTAACGCTGGTTATATAGTTGGTGGTTTCTTCGTAATGGGAATTATGGCTTTATACATTTTAAGAAATAAAAACTCTAATATAGCTAAAATAGGATTAAAGTTTGCATTAATATTCTCCGCTATCGTTTCTTTGGCTCAAATAATCATTGGAGATATACACGGTTATCAGGTTACACACGGTCAACCGCTAAAAATGGCTATGATGGAAGGTAAATGGGAAACTGAAAAAGGGGCTTCCTTAGATTTATTTGGTGTTATTAATCAGGAGAAACATGAAACAAAGGTTTTATTAAAAGTTCCATATTTGTTAAGTATTCTTTCTTACCACGACCCTAACGCTGAGTTTAAAGGAATTAATGATTTAATTAAAGAATATAAAGATATAGCTAAAAAAGCTAAAGAAAAAATACCTTTATTAGAAGAAAAGCTTGCAGAATTGGAAAAAAGTAATGCTATGTTG
>CAZEUK010000064.1:0-6702 GCA_964514535.1 uncultured Aquificales bacterium | reverse complement strand
GGAGTTATAGATTACTCAAAAACAATAAATTATCTACTGGGAGAACAGATAGCAGGTTGTAGAAATAAAGTTATGAACAGCAGCGGTGATACTTGGAAGTTTGCAGATGTTATGCATTCATCACCTCAAATAGTGTCTTACGATAATTACGACGTAGTGTTTATAGCTTCTAACGACGGTGTCTTACACGCCTTCAAAGTTGGAAAGTATGAAAGATTAACCTCATCTTCTCAAGTTGCACAGTTAACAGGTAGTAATAAAGGTAAAGAGCTTTGGGGATTTATACCGAAAAATGCATTACCATACATAAGATACTTAGCAGACCCTAATTACTGTCATATATACATAACAGATTTAAGACCTTTCATAATAGATGCAGATTACGACAGGGACGGTACGGTAGAGAAAGTTTTAATCGGTGGCTTTAGACTAGGTGGTGGTTGTGGTTGCACAGATGGGAACTGTATAAATCCTCCTGCTGATACCTGTCCAGACCCAACATCTCCAAGCTGTTTAGGATTATCCTCTTATTACGCATTGGATATAACTGACCCATTAAACCCTGTTTATCTCTGGGAGTTTACAGATAAAGACCTAAACTTTACATATTCAGGGCCCGGTATAATAAAAACGAAAGATAATAAATACCATGTAGTCTTTGCATCAGGACCTATAAACTACTCTGGACAGTTTTTAAATACAAACAATCAAGAACTAAAAATATTTGTTGTTGATTTAGCTAATGGTAGTTTGGAAAGGGTAATATCTACAGGAATACATAAAGCATTTGCAGGTAGAATTTTTTCAGAAGGATTTGATTTTGATAACGACGGGTACACAGATTATTTAGCTTTCGGTTATGTTAGACAGGATGGTTCAGATACAAACTATAAAGGTGGAATAATTCTTCTAGGTGGATATTACAACTATTTAACAGGTCTATATCCATTCGACACAAATGTTTATAATTGGAATTGGATAAATTATTCAGCTTTTGGAACAGATATAAACCCAGTTGTTAGTAAAGTTGAGTTTATGAAATGTTTTAATAGATGGTATATCTATTTTGGCACTGGTAGATGGTTTAAAAATATTGATGACTGGGAAGTAAACAACAACACTCTTTTTGGAATACCGATAGAGATAAAAGAAGATGGCAGTGGGAATAAATATATAAAACTAATTACAACAACTGAAAACTTAACGGATGGGAACACTAATAATATATGTTTAAACGCAAACAATGGAGTAATAAGGGGATGGTATATAAACCTTGAAGGGACAACAACAGACCATCTCAAAGAAAAAATGATTACAGACCCAATTAAAACTCCTTTCAACGTTATACTGTTTGCAACGATAGAACCTGTCAAATCAATATGTGGTTTAGGTGGAAGGACTAGAGTTTGGGGATTAAACTGTGCTACAGGTGGGGCAATAACAGGTTGTACAGTAAACAACCTATATAAAATAAATCCTGCTAGGGTACAAGGTAAACTTTTATTACAACTGTCAGGCGGTAATATAGAACAGATAGATGTAAATCAAATAGCAAATAATCCAACATCAAGGACAACTAATTGGTCAACAGGTTTAGCACCTGAAGGAGCACCTCCTTTTGTAACACCTTATAAAAATCTAAAAGGAAAATTACTTTTATGGCTAGAAAGATAGCCTTAACTTGTTTCCCTTTTTTAATCCTTTTTATATTAAAATTAATTGTCTTAAGAGTTATCAATTTATAGATTTAAGATAACATAATTTTATAGCTTTTTAAGTTTAACTAACTATTTAATAAAAAATTCAAACTTTTAATCTATTTCCCAATTTACGATATATATTCCTCTACTTACCATTTCCCTCTAGCAACTTATCTTATAATCATTAAATAATCTTCATTTAAGTTATCTCGTCTGGAAACTCTATATTTACTTTCATTAAAAAGTTTAACTATTAATTAAAAATACACTTTGTTATTAAAATTTAAAAACTTTACTGCTTTTCATATTTTATTAACGCTCTTCTGAAGTATTTATCTTTAGGAACTAACACCTCGTATTTAAACTTTTTAGCTTGAGATGGGGACTTAAAGTAGCCAATTATAACTTTGTAATAATTTTTTCCATCAACTTTATATTTAATAATCTTAGGTTTAACTCCTAAAGCTTTTAATCTTGTGTAGAGTTTTAAAGCATTACCATAACTTGAGAACAGTCCAACTTGTAAGTAATACTTAAATTTAACTTTAGGTATAGTCTTTTTTTTATAACCATACCTTATAATTTTTTTTCGCTTTTTTGTTTCATCTGTAAAATATCTTCTATATTTAGGTTTAACTTCCTGTAAAGGTCTTTTGGGTACTGTATATTTTTCAGGTTTCGGTAAAGTTTTAGGCTCTTCAGGTTTTTTTATAAAAAATTGCTCATTTATTATATTTGTTTTACCTTCCTCACTATTTGAAAAATTTTTTCTTTCTTTTACCTTCTTCAAAAACTCTTCTATCTGTTGTTTTAAAACAACATTCTTAGATAGATTTAAAGCCTTTTTTAAGTAATACTCTGCTTTACTGTAATTCTTTAAATAGTAATGGGCTTTACCTAAGCCAAAGTATATTTGGGGCAACTCTATTCCCATATTTAAAGCAGTTAGATATGTATCGTATGCGTCTATATACCTTTTGTTTTTTAAGTAATACTCACCTAACAAAATGTAAGCCTGTGAAAAGTAGGGATTAAACGTTAAAGTTTTTTTTAGATACTCTTCAAAAAGATTATAATTCCCTTTCTTTTTGTAAACTAAAGCTATGTTAAAAAATGCTTTATCTCTGTTCTTATACTCATCAAAGGTTACAGCCTTCTGAAAGTATTTGAGAGCTTCATCATATTTTCCCTCGGAGGCTAATAACACACCTAAGTTTGTATAAGTTTCTCCTCTTCTTGGCTCTAACTTTATAGCCTTTAGAAATAACTTTTTAGCCTTTTCCTTTTCACCTGCTCTAGCGTATGCTATACCTAAAGCATTAAGAATGTCCACATCATTACTGTCTAACTCATAAGCCTTTTTTAGATAGTATATAGCCTGAGATAGATTGCCACCTTCCAAATCTGCAAGACCTAATCTGTAATAATACTTAGGATTTTTTATAGTAGTTTGTCTTTCCCTTACTTCAGTAGTTTTTTGGGCACAACTGAATAAATTTAAAACTGTAAAACTAGAAAAAATTAATAAAACTAAATAGATATTAAAAATCCTTTTCATTCCTTTACCTTTGATACAAAGTGTTTGTATATAATTCGGAAAAATAAAGGTATAGGATTAGCCTAAGAAGAAAAATAAATTAATCGGTAGAAGAAGATTAGGAGAACTAATTTTTGTTTTTGGATATATCAAAGTCTTCAGGTTTTACAGTATCTAAAAATTTTCTGAATTCTTCCAATTCTTTGTCAATATCTTCTCCATAATTATTGATATTTTTAACACTATTCTCCAGCTCGTTTACACTTTTTTCTAAATCTTTAACGTCTTTTATATCTTCTTCCCTTTCATTTGTAAAATCTGATACTTTATCCTCTGCCGAACTGTCAATATTCTTTATATCCTTTAGATTTACACTCTGGACAACATTTTCATCAATGTAAATTGGAACATTAAATCTTAAAGCTATGTTAATAGCATCACTAGGTCTAGCATCTACTTTTATCTCTTCACCATCTTTATTTTTTAAGACAATCTCTGCAATATAGATATTGTTTTGTTTATCTATCACTGCCACATACTCAACTGTAGCGTTTAACGATGTTATTATTGATTTAATTAAATCATAGGTCATAGGTCTAGGTGTTTTTATACCTGCCTTATACATTATAATACCTTCCGCTTCAGGTAAACCAATCCATATAGGAAAGATTTGATTTTTATCTTCTACATTTTCTAATAGTAGTATTGGAGAACCTGTAAAAGTATCTGCACCTATATTTCTAACTTTTACTTTAATCATCTTTCTCACCTCTCAAATTTTATACTAATATATATATATTTCTTATTAAGAATAATATAAAATTTTTTATTTTTTTCAACCCCCTATATCATACTTTAAAGGATAGTTAAAATGAATTAGAACTTTTTAACGAAAAATTAAATTTATACCTCTTCCACTATTAAATTTAAACTTTACCATTAGATAAAAAAAGAGCTAAAGCCTTTTAGCAATTCAATTAAAAAATAAAGTTGTGTTTTAATATTAATAGTTAACTAAAAGTAGGAATAGGTCTTTATGAAGATAATAGAAAAGGTTGTTGAGTGGATACTATGGCAAAGTAGATTAATGATATTTTTAGCAGTTGTATTTGCTATCCTATCAGCTTTAATTCTGGTTATAATTGGAAGTATTGAAGTTTGGTCTGTTTTAGAAAAATCCGCTAAACTTATAACAGGAGTAATAGATTTTGAAAAATTTTACAAATATGCTATTAAAAATATTGTAACGGCAGTTGATATTTATCTCATAGCAACAGTTTTATTAATTTTTGGTATTGGGTTGTATGAGTTGTTTATAAGCAAAATTGATTATATAGAAAAAGACCATAAATCTTCCAAAATCCTTGAAGTTCACACTTTAGACCAATTAAAAGAAAAATTGGCAAAAGTTATACTAATGGTTCTAATAGTAACATTCTTCAAGTATGCGATAGATTTCCATTATGAAGATATAAAGAGCCTTTTAGTTTTAAGTATAGGAATACTTCTAATAGCATTATCAATATATATGATACATAAAAGCCATAGCGAGAATAATCATTAAGAGGTTAAGGATGGAGAAAGCTATACTTGCACTTGAAGATGGTCATTTTTTTTATGGTTATGCATTCTCAGGTTTTAATGTTAAGGAAACAGGTGGAGAGGTTATATTTAACACATCTATGACAGGTTATCAGGAAATACTTACAGACCCATCTTACAAAGGTCAAATTGTTGTTATGACACCTTCAGAAGTTGGTAATTATGGAGTTAACGATGAGGACGTGGAAAGTGAAAAGGTTCATGTTAACGGATTTGTTATAAAAGATTTATCAAGTATAGTTTCAAACTGGAGAGCTAAAAAAAGTTTAGAAGATTACTTAAATGAAAATAATGTTATCGGTATATATGGAATAGATACTAGGGCTTTAGTCCGTATAATTAGGCAGTATGGAGTTATGAAAGGTTATATAGGTATAGGGGATATATCTCCTGTTGAGGCAGTTAAAAAAGCTAGGTCTGTTCCTGATATATCAGAATTACAGCTTGTACCGAAGGTAAGTAAAAACAAAGTGTATAAATGGAATGAAGGTAGTTGGGAATGGCCTAACGGTTATAAGAAAATAACGGAAACAAAATACAGAGTTGCTGTTTTAGATTTTGGCGTAAAGAGAAATATATTAAGGCTTTTGGCAGATAGACATTTAGATTTGACAGTTTTTCCTTACAATACACCTGCAGAGGAGATAATAAAATTTAGACCTGATGGGATATTTTTATCTAATGGACCCGGTGACCCTGCAATACTCCATTATCAGATAGAACAGATAAAAAAATTATTAAAAACAGATATTCCTATGTTTGGCATATGTTTAGGACATCAGCTTTTATCTTGGGCTTTAGGAGGAAAAACTTATAAGCTAGAGTTTGGACACCACGGCGGAAACCACCCTGTAAAAAATCTAAAAACTGGTAAAGTTGAGATTACGGCACAGAACCATAACTACGCAACAGACCCTGACAGTCTCCCTTCAAATGTTGAGATAACACATATAAATCTTAACGACAACACTATTGAAGGTATAAGACTTACAGATAGACCTGTTTTTTCTATACAGTATCATCCAGAAAGTTCACCGGGACCACACGACAGTCTATATATATTTGATGAGTTTGTAAAATTGATAGAAAACAGTTAAAAGCATGTCCATTGCAAAATTTGAGCTATTAAAAAAAGATTTTTTAAACTCCCTTCCTCCTGACAAATTTAATCTTTTAAAAGATTTATCTAATTACTCAAAATGTATCTCCGATTTTATCTTTAGACATACTGACCAATTAGATTACATCTACAACGAATTAGAAAAAGATTTATACGGTAGAGAGAGATTAATAAAAGAGGCATTAAATCTGTTAAATATCCAATCTGACAACCAATTTATAACAGAGTTAACTATATTTAAACTTAAACATTTCTCTAGAATTGTGGCTAAAGATATTTATAAGAAAGAAAAATTTGAAAAATTAACAGAGGAATACTCATACTTAGCAGATGCAACGGTGGAAGTTTCTTACAGAAGGGCTTATAAAAAATGGGAAAAGATTTACGGAAAACCTATTGAAAAAACTACTGAAAAAGTTGCAACAGGAACAGTTATTGCATTAGGAAAGTATGGAGGATTAGACCTTAACTACTACTCTGATATAGATATTATGTATATCTACTCTGACGATGGAAAAACAGAAAAAGGATATTCTAATAGGGAATTTTTTACAAATCTGTTTCAAACATTGACCAGTTATCTATCTAAAAGAAATCTGGAAGGTATAACTTGGATAGTTGATTTAGACTTGAGACCTGAAGGAAAAAAAGGTTTTATAGCCTATCCTTTACCATTTATTGAGCATTACTACTGGAGTTTTGGCAGAACTTGGGAAAGACATATGCTAATAAAGGCAAGGTAT